>JALVES010000424.1 GCA_027030635.1 Saprospiraceae bacterium
TGTTAGTTTAGAGTTTAGCGTTTAGCGTTTAGCGTTTAGCGTTTAGGGTTTAGGGTTTAGGGTTTAGGGTTTAGGGTTGAAGGTTTACAGTTTTTTTAGTTGAGGGGGAGTTTTTCAGGCTCACTCTTTCTCCCAAATCAAAGTTTTCTCAATCGGCCCGTTGAATTCAGGGCAGGTACCATCTCCGGCTCCTGCAAATCCACCATCCCAGGCACAGATTTCATTGCAGTTCTACAGCAAAGATAGCACTTTCATTTGAGTTTTGCAACTTTTTTCTGATTTCCTTTGACAAGGGTTCATTAAGCATTGAAAGTCAGTCATTTTCAATCACCTCCCAGTGTCCGCCTTTATCGGGACCGATGCGCTTAATAATATGTTTTGCTTTTAATTTTTCAATATGCTTTTGAATAGCCGATGGATTAATGCCCAACAATTTTGACAATTTGCTCCGGCTTATTTGTGGTTCCACCAACATGAGAAGTAATACCTGTTGTTCACTTTTTGATAATCCCGACCACCTTTCTGACCACTTTTCTGACCACTCTAAAGCCGTATTACTGAAAATAGACCGAAAAATTCCGGATACATCTTGTTGCATCTTGGCTAGTCGAGGTACCAACCTGATAATTGAAGATAGCACCTATATTCTGTTTTTCCATTTTTGTCCCACCACCTTGCCAAAGAAACTCTGATTAAAGTTCCGGAAGGAATTATTTCTATTGGTTCTTGCATGCCAACAAATTTCAAACTCCTCCAACCATTTATATTTGGATAGTCGTATCGCACGCTACCATCAAAATCTTTCTTCGTTAAATTTCTATCTGAAATCCAAAAACCCGTGCTACATGATGGAATTTCATTTTGCGATTTATGTATCCACTACCGCTGTCTGTCCATTGAATTAAACCGTCAAATAAAACGTCAGGACTTCCATACCAAATCCTGTCATTGAAATTAGATTTAATCCATGTTGCGACATCTGATTTAGCTGCTATTCTGCCGGTAAACCTACTTGAAGTAACGAGAATGTCCTCAACATGGGGAGGGGTACAATTTGCGCTGTTCTGGTATTCAATTTCCCATATTTGGCCTATTTCAAAATCACACCCAATTGGTTGATTCTTGCCATTTGAGTCAAGAAGTCGAACAAATTGACCATTGCTTAATATTCCTCCAACACACTCACTTGATCTCATCCTGGTTTTTGAAACGATCGTACAGAGCATCGCTTATTGCATTTGAATTCACAGATGCGTTACATTTAATCCGTATTTTCCTTCTATCTCATCTGCCACAATTGACCTATGGCAAGCCCTATGGCATTCCTCAACACAAAAAAGAACAACCTTTTTTGCTCCTGCATTTTCCAGTTGCTTCAACAAATCATCTAAATCAAAGTTTTTCAAGACCTTATCCTTGTAGGCAATTTGAAAGACTTCACCTAATTGAGTCCTGTCTCTCTTCAACACTCCTGATTGAGCATCGGCTTTCTTTTGCAATTCTCTAATTTCCTTAGTTGGAGCCAATGCAAGAATATGGTCATATCTGATTCCTAAATCTGCCAATTTAGTTTGCAGCCTCTGACTATTTACAAATGAATACTTGGCCCCTCTAACACCTCGTCGTTGTCTTATGTCACAAAATGTATCAATCCCATTTTCGGTCAACTTCCCGAAAAACTCATCTTCGGTTGAGTTATAAACTCCAAGCGTATAAAACTCAATCATTTGTCGTTTAAATATTGTTTTCTGGAAGTAAAACTTTCTATATTGCCAAACAGGTCAACAACACCCCTTCCCTTTGTCAATTTCAGCATGATTTCGCTTTGAGATTTTAATCTTCCGTTTTCGTCAATATGCCCTAATTGAATGCCCTCTCTAACCAATTCTTCCCCTACCAACTTAGTTCTATGACATTCTTCCGGTTTGCTTTCAGAGCACATTAAGACTATTTTGAGTTTTTTTTCATAAGCAGCCTTCACTCTTGAAAGCCCTTCCTTAAAAAAACTTTGTTTCTTCACTTCTTCATAAAGCACTCTTCCTTCGTCATCATAACAACAAGGACACTCTGGCCTTCCGCCTAAAGTATCTCCGAAAAACCCGTAGATTATTCCCTTATCTTTTAAGAAGAACTTCAATTCGTTTTGATTAAAATCCGGATTGAATTTAGAATATGGCTTTGACCTTATATCAATAAGATATTGAACATCAAACTCCTGTAAGAGCTTAATAAAATCCTCAATCTTTCGATTACCGTACCCTATGGTATATATCATATTTTCTTTCATGCTATGAACTTACACCATTTCTACATTTTTCGTCCTTTTCTTAACGGGACAGAAACTATCTTACAAAACACCCGCCCCATACTCAAAGTTCACTTCTGCGCGTCAGCCTCTCAATATGCTCAGACCTTGCTCACGCCCGTAATCTTCCCGCTGATTGGTACTCCCCGGATAGAGCGCCCCAGGCAGGCCGCTTCGTACAAAAGCAAAGAACTCCAAAGCGGCAGCGGTGATATTGCGGCCCTGCCGCAAAGATAGCACTTTCATTTGAGTTTTGCAACTTTTTCTGATTTTTATTTCTCGCGAAGCCCGCTCGTCACGCGTCACGTTCATCACGTTCGTCACGTTCATCACGTCTTTGTTTCTCGCTAAAACGCAAAGGATATAGGGGCTCATATCCGGAACGTGCAACTTAACGACTATAGCTGTTTTTCTTTGCGAATCTGGCCATATAAGGCGCTAAGGAACCCGTCTCCAAGTGTCTGTGTCGCCCCTACGGGGCTTTTATAAAATGCGCGTAATAATGCTACCAAGGTAGCACCCCTCTGGGGTTCCAACCGATTTTACCGCTTCAACTGACAACAAACAACAGGCATGCGGCTTCTCCAAAATCCGCTCCCCGATCTTCCGCTTCCGCTCCAGCTCAGGGATCGGCCACCGTTTCAACAGACAACCGATAACAGACAACCGACAACAGATAACCGACAACCGACAACTGTTCAAATCAGGCCGGCTCGGGGGTCTTCCTTACGTCAGCACCCCGATCCTAAGTCTAACCGACAACAGACAACCGACAACCGACAACCGACAACAGACAACAGACAACCGACAACCCTCAAACCTCCCCTCCAATCCCCTTAAACTTCTCTACAAAGGCGGAGATTTTCTGAAAGACGCGCTGTTTCGTAGGCAGGTATTGGGGGTTAAAAATGCTCATTTTGGGCAAAAGGTCGTTCAGGGCCGTGCCGCTTTCGCTGGCGTATTCGCGTTTTAGGGAAGACATGATGTAGCGCCTGGCGGCCTCTTCATTGAGGTTTTCGGCACGGATGAGGGCCTCTGCTTCTTGGCGTAGTTTTTCCTGGGCGAAGGTGAAGAAGGCTTCGATAAGCTCGGCTTTGTCTCGGACGGCATCCAGATCGCTTTGGTTGATGAAGTCCACCATGAGGCTTTCTTTGGCGCGGTGGCCGATGCTGGCGCGAATCATGCGGCGCACATCGGCAATCAGCACTTCCTTGTCTTTTTGCTTTTTGTGCTTTTCAAAGATGAGCTCGAGGATGTAGTCCAGGTTGATTTCCTGAGATTTGAGCAGTTCTACTTCAAAAACCACGTCGTCCCAGTCAATTGTAGATTTTTCCTGCGCCTTGTTTTCTCTTTCCCGCCTGAGCCAGTCGCCGATGTCGTTGTAGGTAGAGCGGTAATCCTGGATGATGCGCTCCGGCAGTACCTCAATTTGCCGCAAGGCTTCTATCTCTTCATCACTCAGGTAGTATTGGGCTTTGATGGCTTCCACGGCCTCTTCATCTTCGGGTTCTACGGCCTGCAGGGCTTTTAGGGCTGCAAACTCGTCGTAGTTTTGCAGAATGTTTTCCACGCGGAGGTATTCGCCAAAGAGTTTTACAAATTCTTTTTTGTCGCGCTCTTTCACAATCTCGGCCGGATCGGGAAATTTTTCTTTGAGCTCCCGGATGATTTCGAGATACCCCTTTCTGTACTTGTCCGACTCGCTGTCCACAAATCCCTGCATGTATTCTTCGTAGCTCTTTTCGAGCACCACATTTCGGGTGTTCTTGTCGCCGAAAAGGGTGATGGCGTCTATGGTGGCCTGCTCCAAATCCCGAAAAGTTACGATGTTGCCAAAGGATTTGGTGGCATCGTAAATCCGGTTGGTGCGGGAGTAAGCCTGTATCAGGCCGTGATAGCGGAGATTTTTATCCACGAAAAGGGTGTTCAGCCTCGGGGCATCAAAGCCGGTCAGAAACATGCCTACCACAATAAGCAGGTCAATCTCCTGATCCTTCACCCGCTTTGCCAGGTCGCGGTAATAATTTTGAAAGGACTTGCTGTCAACGCCAAAGGTGGTTTTGAACATCTTGTTGTAGTCATCAATGGCTGCACTCAAAAACTCCTTGGCGCTGCTGTTCATGGCAGAGACTTCAAAGCTCTCATCGGGGATGTCGCCAATGGCATCCTGCTCCTCATTGGCGGCGAAGGAAAAAATGGTTGCGATTTTCAGAGGCTTATCGCTGTCTTTTTGCAGCTTGTTCAGCGTTTCGTAGTAGAGCTTTGCCGCGTCCACACTGCTGACGGCGAACATGGCATTAAAGCCCTTGCCCCCGCCCTGCAGGCGGTGCGTCTTCTGCCTGTAGTGGGTGAGGATGTACTGTGAAATTTCTTTGATGCGCTCCGGATGCAAAAAGGCCTTTTTGGTTTCGGCGGCGGTGAGTTTTTTTAAATCCTGCTCGGACTCCAGCTGCCTGAATTTTGGTCTGACATCGTTGTAATCCACCTTAAATTTGAGCACCTTCTCATCGCGAATGGCATCGGTGATGACATAGGCGTGCAGCTCGCGGCCGAATACGCCGGCCGTGGTCTCGGCTTTCAAAGCGTTTTCCGGGAATATGGGCGTGCCCGTAAAGCCGAATTGGTAATATTTTTTAAACTTTTTCTGCAGGTTTTTCTGCGCTTCGCCAAACTGACTGCGATGGGCCTCGTCGAAGATAAAGACCACCTGCTGATTGTACACGGGCAGGTTCTTTTCGCTTTTCATCAGGTTGTGCAGCTTCTGGATGGTGGTAACGATGATCTTGTTGTCGTCTTTCGCGATGTTGCGCTTTAAGCCTGCTGTACTTTCCGAGCCGTTTACGCTGTCGGGCGAAAAGCGCTGGTACTCTTTCATGGTTTGATAGTCGAGGTCTTTGCGATCGACTACGAAGAAGACTTTGTCTATAAAATCCAGTTGCGTGGCGAGGCGTGCGGCCTTGAAGCTGGTGAGGGTCTTGCCCGAGCCCGTGGTGTGCCAGATGTAGCCGCCGCTTTCGAGCGTACTCCACTTTTTGGCGTGGTAGGCGCTTTTAATTTTCCACAAAATGCGCTCGGTGGCAGCAATCTGATACGGCCGCATGATGAGCAGGGTGTTCTCCGAGTCAAAGACGGAGTAGTGCAGCAAGACCTGCAGCAGTGTGCGCTGCTGAAAAAAAGTGGCCGTAAAATCCTTGAGGTCTTTGATCAGGGTGTTGTCGGCCCTGGCCCAGTTCATCGTGAAGTCAAAGCTGTTTTTATCGCGCTTGGTGGTGTTTGCAAAATAGCGCGTATCCGTGCCGTTGGAGATCACGAAGAGCTGCAAATACTTAAAAAGCGAGTGCTCTGTGTTAAAGCTCTCTTTGCTGTAGCGATGTACCTGGTTGAAGGCCTCGCGTATGGCCACGCCCCGCTTCTTCAGCTCCACCTGCACCAGAGGCAGCCCGTTGACCAAAATGGTAACGTCATAGCGATTTGCATGGGTCCCCGTCTGCTCAAACTGATGGATGACCTGCAGCTTGTTGCGGGCGATGTTCTTTTTGTCGAGCAAATAGATGTTTTGAACGTGCCCGTCGTCAAAAGTGAAGTCATAGATGTAATCATCGTGTATCTTGCGGGTCTTGTCAACAAGCGTATCTCCGGGCTTGTCCAGATACTCCTCCACAAAGCGAGCCCACTCCCCGTCCGTAAAGCGCACATTGTTCAGATTCTCCAATTGCCTGCGCACATTCGCCAGCATCTGCTCCCGCGTCTTGAGCTTTACGTACTCATAACCCTGACTCTTCAAATCCTCAATCAGCTCGCGCTCCAAAGCGGCTTCGGACTGATACCCCTGGGGCACATCCCCGACCACCCACTTCTTGTCGTAGTGGTCTAAAACGATAAAGTTGTTGGATTCAGCTATGGGTTTATAGGTACTCATCACTCTTCTTTTTTAGGAAAACTCAAAAGCAAATCCCGATAGTATTCGTACTGCTTCTGCCTCAACTCAATCTCCCGCGGCAAACCCTCCGTGATGGAGTTTACAAGCGCATCAAACTTGTCTAAGATGGAGACGATGCGCTTTTGCTCTTTGAGAGGGGGGATGGGGATCATCACTTTACTTAAACCTTTGGCATTGATAGCAGATATTTTACCAGACGAGATATGACGTCTAATTTGATCATGAAAAAGTCTTGTCCTGGAAAAGTAAGCAACATACTTTGGCTCTAATGGGCTTTTAAATGAAAAACAAGCATCATGAATAACTACATCACTATCACCTAACCAAGCTGTCCCTTTTCCGATGTCTTCAATAGTTTCACCTGCTCCAACAATAATCACATCACCTTTTTGAGCGAATCTCAATTTCTTAGCCAACTCTTCACTTATAAATGATTTCGTTTCTGTTGCCCATGTTTTATAGTGCGTGTACATTTCTCCATAATGAATACAGGGAATGCCCTCTGAGATCATGTCCTTTTTGACAAATCTTTTTCCTCGGCGAAACTCCCCCACTTCCCCCAACCTCTTCCACTCCACCTCACCCTCTTCAAAGCTGAGCAGCTGGTCCCGATAGTAGGTGTATTGCTTCTTACGGGCTGTAAGCTCTGCTGTAAGCTCTGCTGTAAGCTCTGCTGTAAGCTCTGTAAAAGTGTCGAGGATTTCGACGATTTTTTTCTGGACTTTTATGGGGGGGATGGGGATTAACGTATCCTTTGCAAAAGACCAATGCCTTTTATAGCTTTTTATTTTTCTATAAAAATTGACAAAAGCATAATAAACATATTTAGCATTGTCATTTATAGGTTGCAATATTTTAAGGCCATCAGCACCTTGTACAAAAGCAAAGTCCACATATTTAATATGCTCAGAATGGTCTCCAAAAACCACATATTCACCAGATTTGACAGGAACGACATCAGTCGTGGTATATCCAGCAATATAATTTGCACCTTGATCAATAATTGGGATATTCCCCGACTCCATATAGGCACTCCGCTTCACCTTTGTTGGCGCGATCACGGTATTCACCACCTCTCCCAACCTCTTCCACTCCACCTCCACTCCATTGAGGAGTTTTTGAATGATTTTTACGGGGTGCTTTTTCATAATTAAAAATTTAGGGTTAATTGAGAATTGAAAATTAATTGAGAATTGAAAATTGAAAATTGAGAATTAATTGAAA
>JALVES010000425.1 GCA_027030635.1 Saprospiraceae bacterium
TATGCTTGGGAACGGGCTTCTTAGCGTCTTACATGGCCAAGTTTGCAGGGAAAAACGGCTGTAGTCGTTGAGCTGTGCCTTCCGGATGTGAATCCAATTTTCTTCGCGTCCCTTCGACTTCGCTCAGGGCGACGTTTAGCGAGAAATAAAAACGTAACGAACGTAACGAACGTAACGAACGTAATGAACGTGATGAACGTGATGAACGTGACATGATAGAACGCGGATGACGCGGGCTTCGACAAGCTCAGCCTGACAGATGACGCGGATTTTCGCGGATTTCGGCAAGCTCAATCTGACAGGTTTTTTAGGCCCATTTAACACGATGGTCTGTTTTATGAGGCCGGCAGGCAGGCATCCCGATCCTTTGGTCAGGCCCAAATCAAAAATCAAAAATCGTTGATCGTTAATCGTTATTCAAAGGGGGCCTGTCCTTGAACTTTTCATTGGGTCATTCTCAATTTTCAATTTTCCATTTTCCATTCTTCTCATTTTTTTTACCACGGAGTTCACGGCGCTCACGGAGTGTTCACGGAGAAGTCATCCTCCCCCACGCGATGCGAAGCGAGCGTAAAATCACATTAGAGGCCGCAAGGCCTCCACATTAGAGCCGAAGGCTCCACATTAGACGCGAAGCGTCCACATTAGGCGCGTTAGCGCCAAACTCCCTATCTTTACCCCACAAACCAAAACCACCAATCCCATGTCCCAGACAATCCAGACTCAGCGACCCGATGGCAGCCCGGGTGTAGAAATGCCCACAGAGGTATATGAGCGCCGCAAAGAAGCGGTGAAAGACATTTTTATGCTTTGGTCTAAAGTGAGCGTAAAAGAACTGGCTCAGCATTTGCAAGACCATCCGGGCGTACAGGATGATCCGGCTCTTTGGCTGATGGATATCCTGGATGACCTCGTCGTTCGCAAAGTGCTTCGGGAAGAGGATGGAGTTTATTCGATGGCATAGATTATGAACTATATTCTCATCATGGCCGGGGGTATAGGCTCCCGCTTTTGGCCGGCCAGCACACAGCAGCGGCCCAAGCAGTTTTTGGACATTCTCGGCACAGGCCGCTCCCTGCTTCAGCTCACCTACGATCGCTTCCGCAAACTGCTGCCGCCGGAGCACATTTACGTGCTGACCAATGAGCGCTACCGGAGTCTGGTGCAGGAGCAACTGCCCGAGTTGGCCGAAGCCCAAATCCTCGGTGAGCCCAGTCGAAACAATACGGCTCCCTGCATCGCCTATGCCGCCTTTAAACTCCACGCGCTCGATCCCGAAGCCAATTTCGTGGTAACGCCTTCCGATCAGCTCATCCTGAAGGAAGACGCCTTTCTCGAAAAGATCGAACAGGGCCTGCGCTTCACGGCCTCTCATCCCGCTTTGCTCACCCTCGGCATACAGCCCCACCGTCCGCACACGGGCTATGGCTACATTCACTACGAGCAAACAAAGCCCGTTGAAGAGGGAATTTATCCCGTCCTTGCCTTCAAGGAAAAACCCGATGAAGAACGGGCAAAAACTTTCCTCGCTTCGGGCGATTATCTCTGGAATGCAGGCATTTTCCTCTGGCGGGCCGAGGTGATTTTAAATGCCTTTCGGCAAAATGCACCCGAGATTTACGAGCTTCTGCAGGCCGGAGCTGAAGTGTACAACACCGAAGCCGAGGGTTCTTTTTTGCGAAAGCAATACCCTGAGACGCCTTCCATCTCCGTGGATTACGCCATCATGGAAAAGGCCTCCAACATTTACACCCTCCCTGCCGACATCGGCTGGTCGGACCTCGGCAGTTGGCGCGCGCTCTACGAGCTGCAACCTAAAG
>JALVES010000426.1 GCA_027030635.1 Saprospiraceae bacterium
GGGGATATCGGCTTCCGCCAAAAGGACGTTCATGTGCCCGGGCATACGGCCGGCTACGGGATGTATGCCGTACTTTACGCTGACGCCATTGGCCTCGAGGAGTGCGTCTAACTCCTTGACCACCATTTGTGCCTGGGCCACTGCCAGGCCATAACCGGGCACGATGACCACTGAATTGGAATAAAAGAGCTGGATGGCGGCATCCGTCAGGCTCACCTCTTTGGCCACTTGGTCGCCGGCAGCGCCTGCCGGGCCGGCCTTGCCGCTGCTGCCGAAACCTCCTATCAGCACGTTGAGCAAACTGCGGTTCATCGCCTCGCACATCAATACGGTGAGGATGGTGCCCGAAGCGCCCACCAAAATACCGCCGACAATCATAATGCGGCTGTCATAGGCAAAACCCGCTGAGGCTGCTGAAAGACCGGAAAAGGAGTTCAGCAGAGAAATCACCACCGGCATGTCGGCGCCTCCGATGGGCGCCACAAAGCTGAAGCCATAGACCAGCCCCAGAGCGAGGATGAGCATCGCCATGTTAAAGCCAAAAGCCTTGCCCTGCATGAGCGCATAGACCGTCAGCCCCAGCAAAACGGCCAGCATGATGAGGTTGAGGATGTTGTGATACGGCAGCGTAACCTTGCGGTCATTGACCAGGCCCTGTAATTTGGCGAAAGCCAGCATACTGCCCGTAAAGGCCACAGCGCCGATCAAAAGAGCCAGGTAAAGAATGAGCAACTCGCCCATACTCAAAGCGGTCTGGCCGTCGTAAAAGTAGTACAACTCCGCCGAAGCCAGCACCACGGCACAGGCGCCTCCCAAGCCGTTAAAGATGGAAACCATCTGCGGCATGGCCGTCATCTGCACCTTGCGGGCCGAAATCCAACCCGCTACGCCACCCACGGCCATGCCACCCACAATCCAGAGGTAGTTGTTGGGCACAGCCCCCAGAGGCTGAAACATGGCCGCTAAAATGGCAACGCCCATGCCCAGGCCGGCAATCATATTGCCGCGACGAGCCGTGTCGGGCGAACTCAAAAGGCGCAAGCCCCAGACAAAGGCTATGGCGCCTGCCAGAAAAGCTATATCAGTGAAAAAATCCAAAGTCATTTCCGTTGGTTTTACTCGTGATGAAAGGATGAAGCGCGTTTGACTTTCGCACAGCGGTTAAGCCTGCACAGGGCGGGTCTCATTTGGCGAAAGCCGGAAAACCATCAACCGCCCTATGCGCACTCAGGCCTTTTTTTTCTTTTTCTTGAACATCTCCAACATGCGGTCCGTAACGGCAAAACCGCCGGCGACGTTGACCATGCCGAGAACGATGCCAATGAAGCCCAGCGTCAGCGTCAGATAGTCGTCGGGAGCAGCTCTGCGCATCAGCAGGATGGCTCCGATGATGACTACACCGGAGATGGCATTGGCCCCCGACATTAGGGGGGTGTGCAAGACGGTGGGCACCTTGGAAATGACCTCAAAGCCCAGCAAAATGGTGAAAGCGAGGAGGTAAATCATCTCCAGGTTTTCCTCAAAAAATGACATGATTGTTTCCATAACCGAAAATATTTAGGTGTTACATCCACTTCGTTTGTTGCGACGCAGGCGCTTGCGGCTGCCCATCAGGCCGTTGTCGAGAAAATGCCAGGAGATGCGAAAGCCGGCGATGAAGTACCAATCGGCAGGGGCCTGATCGCCCCGGGGCGTGCCCGGAGTAACAGTAACCGGCTCGCCGAGATACTCGCCTGTGCGATTCGACAAGAGGGCCGACAGCTCGCTGTTGCCCGCTGCGAGAACGGCCGGGTCCACATAAACCCCACTGACATCGTCGAGGTAATCCGTAAAAGCGCGGCGGGCGCCCAGCTCAAATCCCAGAGAAAGCTTGTCGGTAAGTGCATATTTCAGCCCTACACCCATAGGCAAAACCAGGGTGCCAAGCCGGTAGGGATTCGGATAACCGGGCAGGCCCTGGCCCTCTGTGCCGAGGGGCTGTAAAGCGACTTTGCTGCCGCCAAAATCTGTTGTGGGTTTAAACCAGCTATAGCCTATGCCTCCAAAGAGGTAAGCGGAGAAAGGCTTGTTCAGGTTGTAAGGGTCAAAGCCCGGGATGTTGAACTCCAGCGTCAGGCCC
This sequence comes from Saprospiraceae bacterium, assembly GCA_027030635.1. Lineage (GTDB taxonomy): Bacteria > Bacteroidota > Bacteroidia > Chitinophagales > Saprospiraceae > WGBN01. The sequence goes on from JALVES010000426.1 coordinate 2,120, forward strand.
AACTCGTAAATGGGCGAGCGAAAGCTCAGATTGCGCCGGCGCACGGCCTCGTTGTTGGAGTTGGCATCCGTGCCGGAGATGGTGGCGTAGCTGAAAGACAACTTTAGAGCCAACCAGTCATTCATGTTGTAGGCGCCGAAGGCTCCGGCAGCGAGATGGGTTTCTTTGAGATACAGAGCCGAGGAGTTGTTCGACAAATCGCCTTGGTAGTTAGAGACTCCCAGCAGGCCGCCCAATTCGAAATGCTGAGCGTGTAAAGCAACTTGGAGCAAAGAGAACAAGAGCAGGGAGAAACAAATTTTTAAGACATTTTTCTTCATAAAAACGAGTTTTTTCGGTCTTTGTGGAGGGGCCCCTTCCTCTCAGGATACGGGAAGCAGCCCCCAAAGGCTGCTTTTGCAGGGCCGGCTATCGGCACGCAAGATAAGCATTCGCTTCTTTTTGACAAGTGATTTTTGTCTTCCGTCTTGCTTTATCTGTCGTTCGATGCCTCAAAGAGCGCTTTTCATCTAAAAAGAAGCCGTCTTTAGCCAAAACAATGTAACTTGCAGGCCGTTTTATACAGGCACAAAAGCAACAGGTATCAACTGCTTTTGGGTATTCATAAATCACAAAGTAAACAGCACATGAAAATGTTTCAATGGGCGCTCTTATTGAGCGCATTCCTCTTCAGCGCCGGCATCCGGGCTCAAGACCAGGCTCCCGGCAACTGGTTTCTCCTCGATTTGCAAAGCGATGGCTATGCCGGCCTCAGCGCCAACAAAGCCCACGAACATCTCCTCAAGGGCAAAAAAGCTCAAACCGTCATCGTCGCCGTCATTGACTCCGGCATTGACCTCGAGCACGAAGACCTGCAAGACATCCTCTGGGTCAATGAAGACGAAATCCCCGGCAATGGCATTGACGACGACCACAACGGCTATGTGGATGACATCCACGGCTGGAATTTCATCGGCGGTGCCAATGGCGAAAACGTCAACCACGATTCTTATGAAATAGCCCGCCTATACGCCAAGTACAAAGCTATGTTTGATGGCAAAGACCCCGATAAGCTCTCCAAAAAAGAGCGCAAGATGTACGACGAATACCTCGAAATCAAAAAGACCATAGACGAAAAACGCGAAGAACTGCAGGGCAACCTCGACCTCTATTCCGGCATCAAAGACGCCATCAACCAGGTCAAAGAATTGGTCGGCAAAGAGGAACTCACAGCCGAAGACATGGACTCTTTGCAGGTTGATGACCCTTCACTGGGCCAGGCCGTCATGATTCTCTCCAACGTACTCTCCCAGGGCGGCACTGTAGCCGAATTGGAAGAGCAACTCGACGGAGCCATTGAGTACTTCAGCAACAGCCTCAACTACGGCTACAATCCCGATTACGACCCCCGCAGCATTGTGGGCGATGACTACTCCAACGTCAAAGAGCGCGGCTATGGCAACAACGATGCCGAAGGCCCCGACGCCAGCCACGGCACTCACGTCGCCGGTATCATCGCCGCCATCCGTAACAACAACATCGGTATTGACGGCGTAGCCGACCACGTGCGCATCATGTCTGTACGTGCCGTACCCGATGGCGACGAGCGCGACAAAGACGTCGCCAACGCCATCATCTATGCCGTGGACAACGGCGCCAAAGTCATCAACATGAGCTTCGGCAAAGGCTATGCCTGGAACAAGGAAGCCGTGGACAAAGCCGTAAAATACGCGCGCAAACACGATGTGCTGCTCGTACACGCCGCCGGCAACAGCTCCCAAAACAACGACGAAACGGACAACTTCCCCAACGACACCTACGCCAAAAGAGGCTTCCTCGGCCTGGGCCCCAAACAAGCCGACAACTGGCTCGAAATCGGAGCCCTCTCCTGGAAAAAAGGCGAAGACGCTCCCGCCACTTTCTCCAACTACGGCAAGAAATCCGTAGATGTGTTCTCTCCGGGCGTGGACATCTACTCCTGCGTGCCGCAATCCGATTACGCTACTTTCAGCGGCACCAGCATGGCGTCGCCCGCAACGGCAGGCGTAGCGGCCCTGATTCGCGCTTACTATCCCGAGTTCACCGCTCAGGAAGTGCGCCAAATCATCCTCGACAGCGCCATCCCGCAAAACTACAAAGTCAAAAAACCCGGCAGCGATGAGCTGGTGGACTTCTCCGAGCTTTGCGCCACCGGAGCCATCGTCAACGCTTACAAGGCCCTGCAACTGGCCGAGGAGCGTTCCAAAAAATGACAAATAAAAAAGGAGGGCAAAGCCCTCCTTTTTTATTTGACAATGACTTCTTCGATCACCCGTTCTCCCAATTCTTCATTCAAAAAGTCCCGGATTTTTCCCCTCTGCATGTGCAACTCCTGCCGCAGAGAAGCCGAGGAAATGCTCAGATAAAGTTTGCTGCGCACGAGCAGGATGGAGCTGGTGCGCTTGGCAATGGGAGGTCCCATGCGCTCTTCCCAAAGGCGCTTGATGCGACGCTGCCGCAACTCCTTTTGCAGCCGCCTTTTCGAAGCAACCCACTGGCGGAGCACCTCGCCCAATTTCTTTTCGTTGTCTCTTTGCATCAGATTTTGTAGTGTACCGGCGCTCCCAGCCCACCCTGCTCAAAAAGTTCTTCTAAGGCCTCTCCTTCGGTATGGGTGATAAACACCTGGCCGAAGTCTTCGCCGTTCAGCAACTGCAGCAGGCTGAGCACGCGGCCGTTGTCCAGTTTGTCGAACAAATCGTCGAGCAGCAAAATGGGTTTCTTGCCCTTTTGCTCGCTCAACAGCCTGTACTGCGCCAATTTTAAGGCCAATACAAAAGTCTTGATTTGCCCCTGCGAGCCGTATTTCTTCAGGGGATGCCCGCCCATCGAAAACAGCAGGTCATCGCGATGCACGCCCGCCTCCGTGCGCTGCAACATCCGGTCGCGCTCCAACTGCTTTTTCAGCAAAGCCGCCATGGGGCCCTTTTCCAGGGGTGAGCGATAGATGCACTCCACCGGCTCCTCCCGCCCCGCAATCAGCCCGTGATACTTTTGAAACCAGGGCAAAAAGGACTCCATAAACTCCCGCCTGCGCGCGTGAAGCCAGTCGCCCAATTCGCTCATGGGGGCGTCATAAGTCGCTATCAAAGACTGGTTGAAAGTACCCTGTTGTGCAAACTGCTTCAAACTCGCATTTCGCTGGCGCAGCAGCTTGTTGTACTTCATCAGCTTAAACAGGTAATCCGTATCCAACTGCGAAAGCGTCAGGTCGAGAAAGCGCCTTCGCCCCTCGCTGCCCTCCATGACGAGCAGGTTGTCGTCGGGAGCGATGAAGACCACCGGCAACAGGCCGATGTGCTCGGCGAGGCGTTCGTAAATGAGGCCGTTTACCTCAAACTCCTTGCGCTTGCCGGGGATGACCTTGGCCACCACAGCGCTTTTCCGCGTTTCGTATTTGCCGTAAGGCACATAAGCCTCCTCCACATCGGCGGCCATGTTTTGGAGGTCGGAGCCTTGGCGCTCCAAAGCCTGCAACTGCACCACCGACTGCTCTTCCGGCGCCACGGCTTCCTGCTCAAAATCTCCCTCTATGCGAAAGAAATCTTTGCCATAGGTAACCAACTGCCTGTCGCTCAGCCCCTGACAGCTCTTCGTCAGGCAGAGGTAGTAGATGGCCTCCAGCACATTGGTCTTACCCATCCCGTTCTGCCCGCTGAGGCAGTTGAACTTCCCGCCAAAGGAAAACTCCCTGGAGAGGTAGTTTTTAAACTGGATGAGTTTCAGACGCTGCAAATACATCTCGCAAAGATACGAAGGAAGAACCGGATTTTCCCTATTTTTGCAGCCATCGCCTGTCGGAAATCATGCGCCCAAACTTTCTTGACCCATGAGTATCAAGTCTTTGCACATCAAAAACTACGCACTCATACGCGAGTTGGACATCGCCTTCGACTCGGGGCTGACCATCATCACGGGCGAAACCGGCGCGGGCAAATCCATCCTCCTCGGAGCCCTGGGCCTCATCATGGGCGAACGGGCCGACACCAGGGCGCTGTACAACTTCAACCAGAAATGCGTGGTCAGGGCCGTCTTTGACATCTCTAAGTACGAACTGCGGGAGTTCTTCGAAGAAAATGAACTCGACTACGAAGATGAGCTCATCATACAGCGGGAACTTACGCCTTCCGGCAAATCCCGGGCCTACGTAAACGATACCCCTGTGCGCCTCCCCCTGCTCAAGCGCCTGAGCTCATCGCTGATAGACCTGCATCGGCAGTTTGACACCCTCGACATCAACGACACCTCCTTCCAAATCAAACTCTTAGACGCCCTGGCCGGCCAGCAGGAAGAAGTGAAAACTTACCGCCTCAGCTTCCGCAAATACACCCACATGCTCCAGGAGTTGGAACAAGTACGCGAACAGCAACAACAGAGCATGATGGAACGGGAGTTCCTCCAATTTTACCTCGACGAGCTGATAGAAGCCGAACTCAAAGCCGGCGAACAGGAAGAACTCGAAGAGCTGCAAAAACAACTGGGCCATGCCGAAGAAATTCAGCAAAAACTCCACAATGCCCACTTCCTGCTGCTCGAAAGCGAAAGCGCCCTGCTCCCCCAACTCGACAGCCTGCTGCTCGAACTCGGCAAGCTCAAAGACTATATGCCCGCCCTCAAAGAGACCCTCCAACGCTTTGACGAACTCAGCATCGAAATGCGCGAACTGGCCGGCGAACTGCCCCGCCTCAGCGAAGAAGCACAAGCCGACCCGGAAAAACTGGAAGAAGTCAACCAACGACTCGACCAGCTCTACCGCCTGCAACACAAACACCATCTATCCTCCACCGCCGACCTGCTCGAAAAACAACGCCAATTGGAGGAAAAACTGGCCATCAATTCGCGCATAGACGAAGACATCAAACGACTGGAAAACGAAAGCGAAAAACTCTTCAAAAAGCTGAAACAAGAGGCAGAAAAAATCAGCAAAAAGCGACAGGCCGTGGCGCCCAAGTTCCGCAAAAAGGTCATCTCCATGCTACAGGAACTGGGCATGCCCTCTGCCCGCCTCGACATCGCCTTCTCCCAACTCCCCCAACTCAGCCCCCACGGCTCCGATGAAGTGCAATTCCTCTTCTCGGCCAACAAGGGCGCACCCCTGCAGCCCATCAAAGAGGTAGCCTCCGGCGGCGAACTGGCACGCCTCACCCTCACTACCAAATCGCTGGTGGCCAGCGCCATCCCCCTGCCCACCCTCATCTTCGACGAAATAGACACGGGCATCTCCGGCGACGTGGCCCTGAAAATGGGCAATATCCTCGCCCGCCTCTCCGAACAACACCAGGTC
>JALVES010000427.1 GCA_027030635.1 Saprospiraceae bacterium
CCCCTTTTTCACCCATTCTTCCAGCATTTCGATGTGTTCGGGGCCGTGGGAGTCGGTACCGATGAAGTCAATGAGACCGTGTTTGACGAAGGAGCGCGCTTGTTTCTTGATATCCGGCCCGTAATAGCCGACCAGCGACAGGAGGTTGAGTTGGAAAAGGCAGCCCAGGTCTTTGAGGCGCTGCAGTTGCCAACGCTTATTCATCCAGATGAGGTAGCGCTCGGGATGAGCCAAAACGGGCCGGTACCCCTTGGTGCGCATCCTGAATATCTGTTCTTCAAAGCGGGGCGGCGGGCCAAAGAAAGAGGCCTCTACCAGTACGAATTTTTGTTCGCCAAAGTGCAGCAACTCATCGCGCTCTAACAATTCATCGAAGTGGTCGTCCAGATAATACTCGGCAGAGGCTTGGAAGTCAATGTCAATGAACTCTTCCTTCAAAGCCTCTTTCAACTCCCGCTCCGCCTCCCGTATTCGCTCTCTGGTGTTGGGATAATACTCCTCGTAAATATGTGGCGTAGTAATCAATTTTCGAAACCCCAATGCCTTCAGCCTGCGCACCATCTCCAAAGCCGTCTGCATATCCTTAGCCCCATCATCCAGGCCCGGCAAAATATGGGAATGGATGTCTATGGGGAGGGAGTGGAAATTGGAGAGGGGGGATTCTTTCTTAAATAAGCTTAGCATTGATTGTATTTTGGGGTTTGGTTTACAGTTTACAGTTTACGGTTTACAGTTGTGGCGCATGAAGGCAGTTTATTGTTTTATAGAATTTTTTAGGGCGCTGAGCATGGCGGCTATTTCGTGGGCTTGGGCCATCAAATCTTCATAAAGACCATCGCTCAGGAAACCTAAATCGTGGGCTATAATGAGTTGATTTACAACTTCCATGAGGCTGCCAAAAGCCAGCTCATAAAATCTTGCTTTATCGTTAGCGCTACTTCTATTGGCTCCTTCTGCTATGTTGCTGGCAATGGAAACACCTGCTCGCCTAAGCTGATTGCTCAACCCAAACTTCTCATAATCGGGAAAATCTACAACAGCCCCATATATCTCCCCAACAAAAACTCTCGCCTTCTGCCAAACCACCAATTTCTCAAAACCAAATCTTTTATCCATACAAAAAACAAATTATACAACAAAAAACTTCAACCGTAAACCGTAAACCGTAAACTGTAAACTGTAAACTGTAAACACTAAACACTCAACCATAATACCCAAGATACCACTCCAAAAACTCCCCAATCCCCTCTTCCACGCCGGTTTTCGGTTGGTAATCCAGGTCTTCTACCAGATCGGACACATCGGCCCAGGTGGCGGCTACATCTCCGGGCTGCATGGGGAGCATTTCTTTTTTGGCTTTGATGCCCAGTTTTTTCTCGATGGCAGCGATGAAATCCATTAATTTTACGGGAGCGCTGTTTCCTATGTTATAAATCTTGTAGGGGGCAGGCGAAGTGGAGGGGTCCGGGTTTTCGGGATTCCAGTTTTTGTTGCCTTTCGGCAAATGAGCGATGACGCGACGAACGCCCTCGACGATGTCCGCTACATACGTAAAGTCGCGCTGCATATTTCCGTGGTTGAACACCTTGATGGGCTCGCCCTTCAACATGGCTTTTGTAAAGAGGAAGAGCGCCATATCGGGTCGCCCCCAGGGGCCATAGACGGTGAAGAAGCGCAATCCGGTAGTGGGCAGTCCGTACAGGTGGCTGTAGGTATGAGCCATGAGTTCATTGGCCTTTTTGGAGGCGGCATAAAGTGATATGGGATGGTCCACATTGTCGGAAGTCGAAAAGGGCATTTTGCCA
>JALVES010000428.1 GCA_027030635.1 Saprospiraceae bacterium
GGCCGAACGCGCCAAATCATCCACATGGCAGTACGGACGCCAAAATTGAGCTCCCCAAATCTCCTGCTCTAAGCCGAGCGTAAGGTTGCGCGTAAATTCATTGACCGTAAGGTCGAAGCGAATGCGGGGAGAGAAGCCATAGACCGTCGAAAAACGCAGTGAGGTAGAACACATCTCGTAGTCCTTACACTGATTCAACAGATAATCTTCAAACTCCACTTTCAACTCGGCATAGAGAGAAACCGGGCGCAGCTCCGATTCTTCATGCACATAGGCGTGGGGGTCGCTCATCTTACCGTAATTGCTGCAAGTCGAAGCAAAGACAAAGCGCTTCACGCCCTTCTGCTCGCAGCGGTCAAAGATGGCGCGGGTAGCATCGCGATTGACGGCCAAAGCCTCATCCGAATATTTGGCGCAAGCCGGATCCCCGACAATAGCCGCCAGATGCACCACGCCCCAAATGCCCTCCAAGGCCTCATCTACAGCCGTTTTGTCGCGCACATCGCCGCGCATGAATTCAAAATTGGGATGAGGCACCAGGTCGTACAAGGCCGAGCCGCCCCATTTCAAAGAATCGAAGCCTCTGACTTCATACCCCTTTTCCAACAACTGCCGGCATAAAACCGAACCAATGTAACCGGCCGCGCCGGTTACGAGAATCTTTTTGTTCATTGTAGTACTTTGGTTTAGAGAAAATTTCAGTCCGTTTTGTGTCAGCTCACTTCATTTTCTTTGCCGGCATGCCGACATAAACACCCGATTCCTCGATGTCCTTGGTAACGATGGCTCCCATGCCAATGACGACCTCATCGCATACGCGCAGCCCCTGGCGGATGGTAGAGCCGTTGCCCCAATACGTGTGCTTGCCAATGACACAACTGCCGCTGATGTTCACCGCCGCAGTCGTGGTCGTATAATCGCCAATGATGCAGTCATGCCCCACAGAAGTCAGGCAGTTCAAATGCACCTGCTTGCCGATTTTTACATCAGCCGTAACAATACTCTGCGCACCTATGATGCAGCCTTCACCGATTTCCAACCAGGGCGCCAAATTCGCAGCGGGGTGTATCAGACTTTCGTACTCTGTTTCTTCCGGCAATTGCCCCACCACTTTTTCGCGTATCTTAGAATTGCCGATGGCAATGGTCGCCGTATGCGCTGTGGGGTCAAAACGAGACTGTGGCCAGACGGGCACGCCCAGCATCTCGCGCTCCTGCCAGTCGGCATCAGGCTCCATAAAACAGGCCACCTCTTCAAGGCGCCCCAAATCGTGGATCAACCAAAGCACCTCCTTGGCAAAACCACCGGTGCCGATGATGCAAATTCGTTTTTTCATTGGATGGAGTTTTTGTGTGTTGAGAAATAAAAAAGAGGAAAGGGTCTCTTAGCGTCTTAAATCCCCCAAGCGAGGTAGAAAAAGCTGCATTGTGTCGCTGAGATAAAAAATAGTAGAGGAAAAGACTCCTTGGCGTCTTAGCGCGAAACAAAAAACAACATAAAACAGAAGCCAACCCCACTACTCCCTCCCAACTACCCCCTTCAAAGCCTCCAAATACTTCGCTGCCAAGAGCCTGCGGTCGAAATGCTCTTTTGCATAGCGATAGCCCGATTCCCCCATTTTGCGCCGCTCCTCGCTGCGCTCTTTGAGCAGTACGTCGCGTATGCTTTGAGCGAGAAGCGCGGGATTCTCCGGCTCGACATAGTGGCCGCACTGAGCCTGCTCGACCACCAACTGCCGCGATACGCCATCTATCAGCAAGAGGACGGGCTTGCGGCAGGACATATAATCGAAAGTCTTATTGGAG
>JALVES010000429.1 GCA_027030635.1 Saprospiraceae bacterium
ACCTGGAGTTCTTTTTGTTTGCGTCTTTCCTCTTCTTCGATGGTTTTGAGTTGATTTTGCAGGTCAAGCACTTCACCTTTGCGCGCTTTGTCGCGTTCGCCGAGGCGGGCAATTTCGAGTTCGGCATTTTCGATTTGATTGGCGTGGATGGCCTTTTGCTTTTCCAGTTCGAAGATGCGTTTTTCGAGTGCTTGTTGCTGCTGTACGATTTCGTCCAGGCCGGATTTCAGGCTGCCGTGTTGTTGACTGATTTCTTCCTTTTTGCGTTCGGCTTCCCGGAGTCGTTCGAGGAGTTGAGCTTCTTCGGCTTTTTCTTCCCGTATGCGCTCTTCGAGTGTAGCCTGCTTTTGCTGCAATTCGGAGAGTTTTTCGGAGGCTTCTTTTTGCCTGTTTTGCAGGCGCTGTGCATTTTGCCGGATGAAATCGAGGCGTTGTTCGGCGATTTTGCGATCGCTTTCGATGTTGCGCAGTTGGTTGACCAGTTCGTTGAGTTCGCGCTGGCTGTGGGAGAGGTTTTTCTCTTTGTCGAGATTGGCTTTTTTCTCTTGTTCGAGTTGTGCTTCCAACTGGCGGGCTTCGACTTCCAATTGGCGATAGGCATCCTCTTCCTGTTGTAGTTGTTGTTTGAGTTGAGCATTGCGCTCTGTGAGTTCAGCCGATTTGAGCTTGGCGAGTTGGAGGCTGAGGAGCTTGTATTTTTCTTTGAGGTCGAAATAGCGTTGGGTTCGTTTGGCTTGTTTTTCTAAGGTTTTGAGGTTGTTTTCGATTTCGAAGAGCAGGTCTTCGACGCGGTCGAGGTTGGCGGTGGTGTTTTTGAGCTTGTTGAGGGTTTCTCGTTTGCGGGCTTTGTATTTGGAGATGCCTGCAGCCTGTTCGAACATCCGCCGGCGAGCATTGTCTTTATCGGCCAGGATGTCGTCCACCATATTGAGTGCGATGATGGCATAGGAGTTGGAGCCGACGCCCGTATCCAGAAAGAGCGAGGTGATGTCTTTGAGGCGGCAGGGAACGTTGTTGAGGCGGTATTCACTTTCCCCGCTGCGGTACAACATGCGGGTGATGGTGATGGTGCTGTAGTCGGTGGGCAGCAGGTTTTTGGTGTTGTCAAAGGTCAGGGATACCTTAGCCAGGCCCGCCGGTTTGCGCTTTTTAGTGCCGTTAAAGATGACACTGGACATCTGATCCAGGCGCAATTCCCTGCTCTTCTGCTCACCCAGCACCCAGCGGATGGCATCTACGATATTGGATTTTCCCGAGCCATTGGGCCCTACAACGCCTATCACATCGTGGTCGAAGTGCAGCACCGTTTCGTTCGCGAAACTCTTAAACCCCTTGATTTCTAATGTCTTTAACCTCATAGCCCGCAAAAATAGCAAATTTGGCCGAGATGGGAGGAGGGAGGGAGATTTTTTTTGGGGGAGGGGGCTCTGCATTTTTGGCGGGCCACCGGCGAAAAATGCAAAGGCAACACTTTATGCTGCTGAAATAAGGCTTGCAGGGGAAAAGAGCTTTTGGCGTCTTAGCGAGAAACATAACTCACCACGGAGTTCACGGCGCTCACGGAGTATGCACGGAGAGAGCATCTCCATTTTCCATTTTCGAAGGCCGGCTCGGGGGTCTTCCTTACGTCAGCCTGCCTGCTGCAGGCAGGCTCCCCGATCCTAACGGACAACCGACAACAGACAACCGACAACCTCAAATCCCCTTCCACTTCTCAATCTCCCTGCGCTCCTTTTTGGTGGGGCGGCCGGAGCCTTTTTCGCGCCGTTCGATGGCGATGTAGCCTGAGGTGAACCAGTTTTCGTATTTGCGCAGTTCTTCTTCGGGGGTGAGGTTTTCGTAGCAGGTGGTGGCGATGGGGGCACCGACGCGTTTTCCGATGAGTTTGAGCACTTTGTATTGGAAAGTGAAGCCATCCTTGCGCACTTCAATCAACTCGCCTTCGGTGAGGAGATAGGAGGCTTTGACAGCTTCTCCCTGAATGCGCACGCGCCCGTTGCGGCAGGCTTCGGTGGCTTTGCTGCGGGTTTTGAAGAGCCTTACGCTCCAGAGCCATTTATCTATGCGAATTTTTTTCATGGGTACATTCACCTAAGCAGTGGCCTAAGCAGTTTCCAGGGGTGGGAATTGCAGGTCGAGTTTTTCCAGCGTTTCCACCATGGTTTTGCTGATGAGGTAGTCTCTGTACCAGCGTTTGTCTGTGGGAACGATCTGCCAGGGTACGACGCTTTGGTTGAGCACATCTTCGTAGCAGCGCATGTACTCATCCCAGTATTCGCGTTCGCGCCAATCGTTGTCGTTGTGTTTCCAGAATTTATCGGGCTCGTTTTTTCTTTGGAGCAGTTCTATTTCCTGCTGTTCTTTGGAGATGTGCAGGAAGAATTTGAAGAGGATGGTGTTGTTGTCGAATTGCAGCAGCTCTTCAAAGGCATTGATGGCCTTCATGCGTTTTTGTACGCGCTCTTCGTCTATCCACTTGTGTACGCGCTGAATGAGAACATCTTCGTAATGGGAGCGATTGAAGACGACCAGCTCGCCTTTGGCGGGGCACTGTTTGTGTACGCGCCAGAGGAAGTCGTGGGCAAATTCTTCTTCAGTGGGTTTTTTGAAAGAGTATGTTCGAAAATTGTTGTGGGTGCAATAGCGAAAGACGTTTTTAACGGCTCCGTCTTTCCCGCTGGCATCCATGCCTTGCAGGATGACCAGGACGGCGTATTTCTTTTGTGCGAGCAGCGTGTAGTGGAGCTCGCCCAAACGTTTGGCGAAAGCCCTGGTTTCAGCTCTCGCTGCTTTTTTGGAAATGTCGTCGGGTGGCGCTGTTGGTATTTGGCTGAGCTTGATCATAAGCCTATTTCATTTTGGAGCGCTTGATCAGGTAAGCTTCCAGCACGGGGCGAAAGCCTTCTCTGATGTCAGCTTTGACAAAGTCTATGCGGTATTGCAGGCATTTGGCCTGGAGGTTTTCGTAGTAGCGCTGAATTTCTTCGAGATAGTGTTCGCGTACCTGATTGGGCTGCAGACGCAGGCGTTCGCCGGTTTCCATGTCAATGAATTCGTAGGGGCGGTTTTCAAACTCGAATTCCAATTCGCGCTTTTTGTCGGTAACGTGGAAGAGGACGACTTCGTGCTTGTTGTGGCGCAGGTGTTGCAGGGCGCTAAACAGGGCTTCTTCGTCCTGGCTTTGCTCGAACATATCGGAGAAGATCACCACCAGGGAGCGCTTGTGGATGCTGTCTGCAATTTGGTGCAGGGCTGAGGCCGCAGAGGTTTGCCTGTTCATCTGTGGGTTGTCAATCTGCTGTTGCAGATAGCTGAGCAGCAGGCGATAGTGAGAAGTGCTGGTCTTGCAGCGGGTGTGCAAACGCACTTCTTCGTCGAAGAGGCTCAGCCCGAAGGCATCGCGCTGGCGCTGGAGGAGGTTCATCAGCGATGCCGCTGCGAGGGCAGAAAAGCGCAATTTGTTGATGTAGGGCTTGTTGTGCCCATCGGCCTCGGGATAGTACATGGAGGAGGAGATGTCGAACACGATTTGGCAGCGCAGGTTGGTTTCTTCCTCAAAGCGCTTGGTGTAAAGCCTGTCGGTGCGGGCAAAAACCTTCCAATCTATGTTGCGGGTGGACTCTCCCGGATTGTAGAGGCGATGCTCGGCAAATTCGACCGAAAAGCCGTGAAAGGGGCTCTTGTGCAACCCTATGATGAAGCCCTCCACGACCTGCCTGGCGAGCAACTCGAGGTTTCCAAAATCGCGTATTTCCGTGTTGTCTAATAATTGCATGGAGGCAAAGATAGAGATAAAACTGTGAAAATTTGTTAGACTGAGCCTGCCTGCAGCACGAAGCCCGAGTTCTAGTTGGCTATTGATGCAAGCAGCAATGCCTTAATAGAACGCGGATTTACGCGGATGCAGCGGATTTACGCGGATTAAACCGGTTCAACTTGATAGCCTGGTTTTCGATGGAGACAGATAACCAAAAACTTAATGAAGCGTTATTTTTTGACACAAAATGTTTATCTTTGCGACAAACAGATACGAAATGTTTGACAGGGCTATTTTACACATGGATTTGGATTCCTTTTTCGTCTCGGTGGAGCGGCTCTTGCGGCCTGAGTTACGCAACAAGCCGATTCTGATAGGTGGTTACAGTGAGCGGGCGGTGGTGGCATCCTGCAGTTATGAGGCGAGGCGATACGGGGTGAGGTCGGCCATGCCCATGAGCAGGGCGCGGCAGTTGTGTCCGCAGGCAGTGGTGTTGCGGGGCAACATGCGGGCCTACAGTCAGTATTCGCGTTGGGTGAGTGAGATTGTCGAGGAGGAGGCGCCCCTGTACGAGAAGGCCTCCATAGATGAGTTTTATCTGGACCTCAGCGGCATGGACCGCTATATAGGAACGTGGAAGTGGGCTGTCCGCTTGCGACAGCGGATTCAGCGGGAGACGGGGCTGCCTATTTCTATGGGCCTTGCGGCAAATAAACTGGTGGCCAAAGTAGCTACGGGCGAGGCCAAACCCAACGGTCAACTCTTGATTCCCCCGGGAAATGAGCGGGACTTTCTGGCTCCGCTGCCCATCGAGAAAATCCCGGGCATCGGGCGCAAAACGACTGCCAAACTACATCGCCTCGGTATCAAAAAAGCCGGACAACTGGCCGCTTATCCGATGGAGCTTTTGGAGGAGATGTTTGGCAAGCACGGCAAATCCATCTGGCGAAAAGTCAACGGCTTGGGCTCCACCCGACTGACGCCCTATTCGGAACGCAAATCCATTTCTTCCGAACACACTTTTGATCGAGACGTGGAAGAGCCCGGGCGCTTACAAGCAGAACTCACCCGTCTGGTCGGCAAGTTGGGCTTTTTGCTTCGTAAAAAAGGGCGTCTGACTTCCAATGTAGCCGTCAAGCTGCGCTATGCCGATTTCAGCACGACTACCCATCAGCAGAAGATTCCCTATACGGCCAATGACAGCCTGCTGCTGGCTCATGCCCGTAAGCTGTTCGAGGAGCATTACAAAGCCCGTCGCCCCCTGCGTCTGTTAGGCTGCCGTTTTTCCGGTCTGTTGTATGGAAACGAGCCTTTGCAACTCTTTGACCAACATCAAAAAGAGATGAAGTTGTTGCATGGATTGGATGAGATTAAGAGGAGGTTTGGGAGGGAGGTTATTTGGAGGGCGAGTGAGCGGTAGGGGGGCGCTTTGCGCCTAATGTGGGCGCAGAGCGCCTAATGTGGATGCGCAAGCGCATCTAATGTGATTTTACGCTCGCTGGCGCATCGCGTTTTTTTTGTTTTTTCTTCTCAGGAGGGCGGCTAATCCCAGTGCGCAGGCTCCTGTGAGAGCGAGCCACCACCAATGCCGGGGTTCCTGCCGGTTGTATCCTATGGGTATGAAGGCCGCCCAGTAGTAGGGAGATTTTTCCCAGTTTTCGACAGAGGGGTCGTGCAGGTAGTCGAGTTTTGCGCGTCGCAGGGATTGGCCCGGGCTGCAGCCCTTTTCCAAGTATTGATAAAAGCCATCGAAGAGGCGGGCCGTGCTTTTTTCATTGACTTTCCAGAGGCTGGCGATGAGATTTTGTGTGCCGGCATAGGAGAAAGCGCGGGCCAGGCTCATGGCTCCTTCGCCTTCGAGCACTTCTCCGCTGCCCGTTTGGCAGGCGGAGAGCACGACCAGTTCGGACTGCAGGGGCAGGGCGTAGATGTCAGACAGGAAAAGCGAGCTGTCGCTGAGCTCAATGCGGGGAACTCCCTCGCTAAGGGCATGGGTGTGCAGATGAATGAGGCGATAGCGGGCAGCCATTTGCCGAAAGGCAGATAAAGAAGCTGCTTCTTCCGACATAATTTCAGCACCGGCGAGCTCTGTTAAGTAATCGTCTTGCGAAAGCGGGGGGAGCGCCCGGGGATCATTGGGCGAAAAGGAAGGCGCTACAACCAGCAATCTTTCCGGCGCCTGAGACTGCATGGCTTTTTGCTCGAGCCAGACGCCGGCCGAGTAGGCGTATTGAATTTGTTGCTCTTCCAAAAGGAAAGGCCAGTCTTGCCAAAGAGCAGCGGTGTCGGCCTCTTCCGTAAGGAGAATTTCAAAGGGCAGGTAATAGAGGAGCCCGTCGGGGATGATGAGCATATTGGGCGGCAAAGTTTTTCGCAAAACTTCCGGGTACAACTGCTCATAGGTGTGTTCTGCCAATTGACTGAATGAAGCCCGCTTTCCGGACAATTGATCGCGCCGTGAAAGCATGTCAAACAGGGTGTTTACTTTTTCTTTGAGTTCGTTGGAAGTCAGGGGCGTTTGAGAAAAATGATAAGCGACTTCCCGGCCTTCCGGCAGAATGAGCCAGGTGTATAAGCTGTTTTGGCCAAAGAAGTAAGAAAGAAAACCGGTTTGGGGTGGGAGTTGTTTGGATAGTTTTTGCAGGGAGGTGGAAAGCTCTTTTATGGAATTTGCATAGCGCGGATACTTTTCTGCGATTTGCAGGTTGATTTGGTAAAGCTCTTCCACAATTTGGTCGTGTTGTTGTTGCAAACTTGTGTTTTCTTTACCTTCGGGTTGAGAGCGCATTTGGCGCTCGATGAAAGCTTGTTGTTTTTGCAATTCGGTTTTTTGACGAAACAGTTCACTGTCGCCGGCATGGCTGCGAACTAAGTTTTCGTGCAGGCTTTCGCGCAACAGGCGGGCTTTGTGCTGTTCGGCAATTTCGAAAGCCATGAAAATGTACTCATCATCTTGGGTGAGTTCGAAGAGGCGATAGCAAAGTGCGATGGCTTTTTCACTTCGGCGGCGCCCTTGTTCCTGCAGCAGTAATTTGGAAGAGCTGTAGCGGTAGCTTTGATAGAGGAGGTTTTGCACCACATCGGCGAGTTGGTGGGCCTGCAGGGCCGTTTGGAGTTTTTCTGCATCCGGTTGGGGGAGGGAGAGCAAGGCATCGGCTTTGCCTTCGAGGGCTTCAAACAGTGCATTTTCTGCATAGAGCTGGGTGCTGTCCGGCAGTGTTTGGCCATGTTTTTGGGGTTTGAAATGGGGGAGGAGGCTTTTCAGCGCAGCATCAAAATCGCCGAGCGCTTTTTGGCTTTCTCCCTTTTCGAGTCGAATTTGCCCTCTCTTGATAAAGATTTTGGCAATTTCGCGATGATAGCCGGAGGGGTAAGCCAGCCGGCTGTAGTGGAGGGCTTTTTCAAAGGCTTGCGCAGAGGCGGCCGGCTCCTGCCCGGCCAGCAACTCACCTTTACGCGTGTAAGCTCCTGCGAGTTGAGCGGCGGCATAGGTGTTTCCCTCTTCCTCGTGGAACCAGGCTTCGAGTTCTTTGACAGCCTGCCCGACCCGTTTGAGCGCTTCGCGGGAATGTCCCATTTCGGCGAGGCTTTGTGCCAGTGCGCTGAGGAGCAGGCCTTTTTTGCCTTTCGGCAAATGCGCAAGGGTCAGGCCTTTGCGATACCAGCGGATGGCCTCTTCGTTGTCGCCGGCATTCCAGTACGAAATGCCGATGTTGTTGTAAATGCCGGCGAGGGTTTCGTAATTGGTTTCCACCGAAGGGTCTTGCAACGCTTTCAGATAGACGGCTCTGGCCTTTTCGTTGTCGCCGAGGCGGGTATAATGCGCGCCGAGCGGCAGATAGAGGTAATCCGCTGAGGGAAAGCCTTCAAAGTGGTATTTTTCGTGCAGGCGGGCAGCTTCTTCATAGGCTTTCACAGCTTCGAGCACACGGCCGGACTGGAAGAGGTGATACCCGCGATTGATGTATATCCACATAAGGGATTCCAGGGTCGCTTTTTCAGTTGGCTTTCGCCAAATGTGCTGCAGGCTGCTGTCTAAGATGCCGAGTGCATGTTCGCTTTCGTCAAAGTAATTGGCCTGCCAATCCCAGGCCGCGTCGAAATACAGTTTGAGCTGATCTCCTTGCCGGAGAATCTCTAACAGCCTGCTGTAAAGCCCGTCCAGGCTGTCTCCTGCAATGCCTGCATCCTCCAACTCGCTTATACGGGCTTTGAGCTCGATATACTGCTCTTGCAAATCTTTCTGCGCCCACAGCAGAACCGGAAACTCGCTCAGCAAGCATGCCAGGCTTATGAGTATGTATAAAGACCTGTGTTTCATCCCGGCCCAAAAGTGCGAAAAAAAATCCGACTATTTTTTTGTTTTTTTTTGGTGAAATAAAAAGAATGTCGTAAACTTGCAGTAGTTTCTTTGTTGGGACATCCATATTGGCGGTCTAAAACAGGCTGAAGCCTCTTTGTGAACTGTTAAAATGAATGCTATGGGACGAGTTCGCCCCCCTTTCTTTCTTCTTGTTTTGTGTCTGTCTTTACCGGTGTTTTTTTCGGCCTGTATGTCGCCTTATACTTATCAGACGGCCAAGGTGGTGCAGCCGGACGAGTTTCAGTTGATGTGGAATGGAGCTCTGACGGGTGTGAGCCGCGATGATCTGTTAGATCCGGCGGTCAATCTGGGTTTGAACCCCATGCTGGGCTTTGGCTCTCGTTTTCCCATGCAGGCGCCGCGTTTTGACTGGGGCATTCAACTGGCTTTGGAAGCGCCTCTGGGGTTTGATGTCAAGTACCAGTTTTTGGGTGATGAGTATTCTGCTTTTGCTGCTGCTTTGAGTGCCGGTTTGAGCTATAGCCCGAGGATTGCGAGTTTTTACCGTTCGCATGAGCGTTTGGATGCACAGCGGCTGTTTCATGCTAAGCTGCCTTTGCTGTTGACTTTTGATTTCAACCAGGGTAAGACAGCGCTTACGCTTATTCCGACTTACCGCTATTCTTTCAATACGGTGGTGGATTACCATGCAGCCATTTTACAAGTCAATCTTCGTTTCCGGACGATAGACAACGACGGCTTTAAGCGCTATTTCACCATTGAGGCCCATGCCGGCAAATCGCTTAAAGGTACCTACCGCTTTGACAATCTCTATTTTTACGGCATTGGTATTGGATTTCAGGGCATCCACAAGCTGGATTATTCGAAGCAGCCTGGAGAGAAAATCCGAAAGAGGAAAAAGGAGCACAAGGTGCTTTTTTCTTATTAGATGTCACCATTTTTTAACCTTTTAAAGCTGTTTTATGAAAAAGTTGTTGTACCATTTTTTGGGTTTAGGTTTGTTGCTGGGCCTGGGGTTGTACACCTCCGGCTGTTACAGTGTTTATGGCTTTCAGACCGGTCGTGCTATGGGCAAAGGAGCCGGCGAAGTCGTTCTGGATGTGAGTTTTGTCGGAATTGCGGGTGAGGGAACAGTCGTTGGTTCTCCATCGGGAGGATTAGCGGGACGCGTTGGCGTTTCAGACAAGGCAGATGTTGGAGTTGTCTTAAGCACTACTTCTTTACCTTACCTCTATGGTCGTTACCAGGTCGTTGGGGATCAATATTCACCTGTTGCTCTTTCCCTTGGTCTTGGGGGGGGCTATGTGGCAGGCAATATTTTTGGGACTAATGTGGGTGGAGGATATCTGCATATTCCTGCTTATTTTTCTCTGCACAAAGACGATTTTGCCTGGTATCTGACTCCGCAATACACTTTGCTTTTTGCTGGAGGAGGTGGTTCGACGGAGGCTGCTTCAATTATCAGCCTTTCAACGGGCATTGAGTATATGGTAGGGCGCCATGTAGGCATTGGTGTTAACGGTTCTTTCTCTAAAGCTCCAGAGGTTTTTGATACCTTTTCTTCTTTTAATGTGGGACTGGGGCTGAAGTTTCGCTTTGGCAATTAAGACTCAGTACCAAGACCTGGCTCTGCTTTGGCAGGGCCAGGTCTTTCTATGTGCTCCGGGGCTTGAAAAATCAGCCCTCTGAATCAGGTCTTTCAAAGAGCAGACTGCCTATTCGCACGATGGTGCTCCCCTCATCGAGCGCTATGCGATAGTCTCCTGACATGCCCATGGAAAGCTCGCGGAAGTGCTCCCGGGAGGAGAAATGAGCTTGTTTAAGTCGCTCCATCATTTGGCGCAAGCCCGAAAATTCTCGCCTGATTAGTTCGCGATCGTCGGTGAAAGTGGCCATGCCCATGAGTCCGCAAATGCGCACATGAGAGAGGGCATGGAAATCAGGGCTTTGGAGCATTTCGAGGAGCTCGTCTTCGTGGAAGCCGAACTTTGCCGTTTCGCGGGCGATGTGTATCTGGAGCAGGCAATCCTGGACGAGCTCTTCGCGGGCGGCGCGTTTACTCACTTCGCGCAGCAGTTTGAAGCTGTCTATGGAGTGGATGAGCGCTGTTTTGCCGACCACGTATTTGATTTTGTTGCTTTGCAGGTGCCCGATGAGGTGCCACTGGATGTCTTCGGGCAGCAGGGGTCGCTTGTCCCGCAATTCCTGGGGGCGATTTTCGCCGAAGATGCGTTGGCCGGCCTGGTAGAGGCGAGTGATTTGTTCGGGTGAGCGGCGCTTGGAGACGGCACAGAGGCGGGCGCCGTAGGGTTCTAATTCCTGCAGGAGTTTTTCGTAGGTCATGCCGGCAGGCGGATTTTGGGTTTAGAATAAGCCGTGCAACTCTGCTTGCACGAGGTTGATGACCGTGCCCATGTCTTCGGGGTTTTCATCGAAGTCAATGTCGTCGGCATTGATGATGAGCAGGGGGCCTGCTTCATAGCTTTTGATCCACTCGTCGTAGCGGTCATTGAGGCGCTTGAGGTAATCTAAGCTCATGCTGCCCTCGTAATCACGGCCACGCTTTTCGATATGGTCCACAAGGGTGGGGATGCCGGCTTTGAGGTAGATGAGCAAATCGGGGGGCTGTACCTGCGAGGACATCAGCTCGAAGAGCTGGCGGTAGTTTTCAAAATCGCGCTTTTCCATGAGGCCCATGTCGTGCAGGTTGGGGGCAAAGATGTAGGCATCCTCGTAGATGGTGCGATCCTGGATGACCGTATGCTCGCCTTCGAGGATTTGCAACAGCTGGCGATAGCGGTTGTTGAGGAAATAGATTTGCAGGTGAAAAGACCAGCGGCGCATGTCCTTGTAGAAATCGCTCAGATAAGGATTGTCGTCGGTAGATTCGTAATGAACCTTCCAGTTGAAATGTTTCGCCAGTTTTTCGCTGAGGGTGGTTTTGCCTGCGCCGATGTTGCCGGCGACGGCTATGTATTTGAGTTTTTTCTGCGCCATTTGTGTAGCTTCAACTTTCGTTTGGTGGATAATCTTTATCGCGCTGCGAAGATAGGCAAATGGCGGTGTCCGGCCAAACTTATGTAGGTCATCTCAAATAATGTTGGCTTTCAGGCCCCATGCAAAGGAGCAGATCCAGGGCGCTGAGGCCGGGCAGAAAGCCGAGTCGGTCTTCGAAGAGCTGAGGATAGGGCTTGAGTGAGAAGTCCGGATCGGGGCGTGCGCGATGTGCTTTGGGGGAAATGGCATATCGCCAATCGTCTATATCTCCGGGGAGTTTACGGGCATAGCTCGTCGTGCATTGCACTTGGATGGCCTGCAGACCGAGTTGTCGCTGCATCCAGTTGAGGAGTTGCATATTCCAATCAAAGAGGAAGTCCGGAGGGTTTTGGTAAAAGGCCTCCAATTCTGCTGCGTAGTGTTCGAAGAAAGGAGCTTTGCCATAGCAGCTTTGGATGCTTTGCCAGTGCTGTCTGTACCAGGCTTGGGATTTGTCTATGCGCACTTCTCGAATGGGCTGGCCTTCGTTTTTCCCTTTGAGCAGCGGGATGCTCAGACATAAGGGGCCATGCGAACCAGCCAGATAGCAGCGATTGCGGTAAGAGCCCTTTACGTAATGCTCGCAGGCCTCTATATAGACAAGCGGGCGCTCTAACCACTTATTCCAATATTGGACGGGAGGCAGGTAAGCCGTTTCTATACACAGGGCTTTTTTCATCCTGCAAAGAAAAAAAAAGGCCGCGACACAGTCGCGACCTTTTCGGTGTATTTTGATGTGTTGATTACATCATGCCCGGCATGCCGCCGCCCATGGGAGCTGCGGGCGTGTTGTCTGCCGGTTCGGGTTTGTCGTTGATGACGCATTCGGTGATGAGCAACATACCGGCAACAGAGCCCGCATTCTCGACGGCGATGCGTGCCACTTTGGCGGGATCAATGACGCCGGCTTTTTTGAGGTCTTCAAATTTGCCGCTGCGGGCATTGAAGCCGTAAGCGCCATCTTTTTCGAGTACTTTTTGCAGGACTACCGAGCCCTCTTCACCTGCGTTGTCGGCGATGGTGCGCAGAGGTGCCGTCAGGGCCTTGGCGACGATGTCCACGCCCATTTGCTGGTCTTCGTTTTCGACTTTGGTCTTTTTGACCTTGTCCAAAACGCGCAGGAAGGTAACGCCACCACCGGGGATGATGCCTTCTTCAACGGCAGCGCGTGTGGCGTGCAATGCATCATCCACGCGGTCTTTCTTCTCTTTCATCTCTACCTCCGTGGCAGCGCCTACATAGAGGACAGCTACACCGCCTGCCAATTTGGCGAGGCGCTCCTGCAATTTCTCGCGGTCGTAATCGGAGGTCGTGGTTTCGATTTGCTGCTTGATCTGGTTGATGCGGGCTTTGATGTGTTCGTCCTTGCCTTTTCCATTGACGATGGTGGTGTTGTCTTTATTGACGACAATTTTCTCGGCCTGGCCCATCATGGAGAGATCTGCAGACTCGAGTTTATAGCCCTTTTCTTCACTGATGACCGTACCGCCGGTGAGTATGGCGATGTCTTCCAGCATGGCTTTGCGGCGGTCGCCGAAGCCGGGCGCTTTGACAGCTACCACTTGCAGGTTGGCACGCAGGCGGTTGACGACCAATACACCCAGGGCCTGGCTTTCCACATCCTCGGCAATGATGAGCAGCGGGCGATTGGCAGCCACTACTTTCTCAAGGATGGGAACGATGTCCTGCATGTTGGAGATCTTCTTGTCGTAGATCAGGATGTAGGGGTTTTCATATTCCGTAACCATGTCTTCGGCATTGGTTACGAAGTAAGGGGAGAGGTAGCCGCGGTCAAACTGCATACCGAGGACTTCCTCCACATAGGTTTCAGTACCTTTGGCTTCCTCCACGGTGATGACTCCGTCTTTGCTGACGCGCTTCATGGCGTCGGCGATGAGTTTACCGATTTCCTGATCGTTGTTGGCAGAAATGGCAGCTACCTGCTGGATCTTCTTGAAATCGTCGCCTACGGTTTCGGCCATTTCTTTGATGCCTTCCACGGCAGCGGCCACGGCTTTGTCAATGCCGCGCTTCAAACCGATGGGGTTGGCGCCGGCGACGACGCTTTTGAGGCCGGCAGCCACCATGGCCTGTGCGAGCAGGGTAGCCGTAGTGGTACCGTCTCCGGCGATGTCGGAAGTCTTGGAAGCAGCTTCTTTGACCATTTGTGCCCCCATGTTTTCAATGGGGTCTTCCAATTCTACTTCTTTGGCGACGGTAATACCGTCTTTGGTTACGTGGGGAGCGCCAAAGCTCTTTTGGATGATGACGTTGCGGCCTTTGGGGCCCAAGGTTACTTTTACGGCATCGGCCAGGGCATCCACCCCGGCTTTGAGTTTATTGCGTGCCTCAATGTCGAAGCTTATTTGTTTAGCCATGGTTCTGTTCGTTTTTTTGAGTTTTTGAGAAACTTGGGTTTAGTGGGTGTTACTTGCTTTCGAGGATGACGAGAATGTCATCTTCACGCATGATGAGGTAATCCTTACCTTCAAATTGAAGCTCCTGGCCGGCGTATTTGCCGTACAAAACGACATCGCCCACTTTCACGGTGGGGGTGTTGCCGTCTTTACCGGGGCCTACTGCTACAACTGTGCCTTTCTGGGGTTTTTCCTTGGCAGTTTCAGGAATTAAAATGCCCCCTTCAGTCTTCTCTTCGGCGGGGGCGGGTTGGATGACTACGCGATCTCCAATTGGTTTCATAGTCAGTTTGCGTTTTTTGGTTAAAAAATCGTTCTCTGCCCACTCTAAGCATATAGCGTGCCAAACGCCAAAAAATGACTTTTTGTCAGATTGCAGGTGCAATTTGTCTGCATCTGTTGCTTTTTGGCGCTTTGCCTAAACAATGGTTCATTAAGTTTTGAGATAGCAATATGCCTGGAATTCATCGCATATCCAATACTCTTTTTATTTTTTGTCAACTTAGGCTTGATTGCAAAGTAGCATAAAATAAATGACGCCATCTGACAATTGAACCTTCCTTAAAACCCGCGGAAACCCGCGTCATCCGCGTCATCCGCGTTCTATCATGTCACTATTGACGGTAGGCAACAATGCCGTAATAGAACGCGGATTTACGCGGGTGCGGCGGATTCTCGCGGGTTTAAGCCGGTTCAACTTGATAGCTTGGTTTCTGATGGAAACAGGTAGCCAAAAACTTAATGAACCATTACTAAAGCAAAGAGGGATAAGCGTTTAAGCCAGTATGGCAGACAGGGTCGAAAAGACAAACAAGGCAGCCGCGAGGCCCCAGGTGAGTTTTTCAATCAGGTCGGTCGAACGGGCTGCTCCAAACATCTGGTTGGCAGCGGAGCCCCCCATGGTGGGGTCCACGCCTCCGCCCTTGGGGTTTTGTATCAAAACGATGGCGATGAGCAGTATGCCGGTCAGCGCCGCGAGTACGATCAGTGCATTCATTTTTCAGCGTTTGTTTTTCAAAGATTCAATTTGAGCCGCAAAGTAAGCGCTTTTTTCCGGATTTTGCAAACGCAGCAGCTCATACATGGCGACAGCCTTTTTTATATGGCCCTGATGAGCCAGGAGCTTGGCCAGTGTTTCCGAAGCTACCTGCTGTTGTTGCCGGACGCTTTCGGTGGCGAGGCGTTTGGGTTCTTCCAGTTCCACCCAGGAAGGAGACTCTTTTTCTTCCGGGGTAGAGGGAATCATTTCTTTTTGCTTTCGCAAAATTTCTTCCAGGCTGGGTTTGCGATAGAGGATGGCACCTGTGAGCTTTGGTTGAGGTTTGCTTTCTGCAGCAGGCGTAGGGCAGAGGTCTGTCGTGATTGCCGTCAGGGCTGCAGCCGAGGCAGTGAGCCGGTCTAACAGGGTAGAGAGTTCCTTTCTACCGGCTTTCGTTTTCTTTTTTGTTGGATATTTGTTTGTCTTTGTGAGAGTTTGCAGGGGAACAGGCCGGATGTCTTCTTCGGTTTTGGTGACAGAGGGAGGCGGCGGGGGAGCGCTTTCCACGGGCGCCTGTACGGTCGTTTCCCGTTTGGCGAAAGCCTGCTCTTCCTCTGTCTGCTCCCGCGGCAGGGCCTCTTTGAGGGATTCCAGATCTGCCAGTTCCAGCATTTCCTCTTCCTGTTCTTCAGTGAGGAGTTGCAATTGGTTGAAGAGCATGGCTCTGTCGGGCACGATGGCAGCAGCGGCGTGGAGGTTGCGTTCTGCTTCCGGATGCTCCTCGAGGCGGCTCTTTTTGAGGAGCAGCAGCGCGATGTTGGCGCAATAGGGGTACTGCATGGCCAGCGTCTTCAACTCTTCGTAGGTGAGTAGTTGGAGCCGGTCGTTGTCCTGCAAAAAATCCGGGAAGTTTTCTGCATTCATGGCTGCGCTGCTTTGAGTTTTGTTTCGAGAAAAGCTTTCATTTTCTGTATGGCCCGGAAGCGATGACTGATGGCATTTTTTTCCTCGAGCGACATTTCTGCGAAGCTGCGAGCATGGCCTTTCGGCAAAAAGACGGGGTCGTAACCAAAGCCCTGCTCGCCGCGTCCTTCTTTGAGAATCTCTCCCTCAACGACACCTTCGAAGAGGTATTCCCGACCATTGAGAATGAGTGCGATGACCGTGCGAAAGCGGGCTTTGCGGTTTTCGTGAGGAGCCAATTTGCGCAAGAGCTTTTCGGTATTGGCCCCGGGATTGCTGTGCGGGCCGGCATAGCGGGCTGAATAGACGCCCGGTTCCATATTGAGGGCCTCGACTTCCAGGCCGGTGTCGTCGGCAAAGCAGTCCTGCCCGTAGAGTTCATATACGTAACGGGCTTTTTGCAGGGCATTGCCTTCAAGGGTGTCCTGCTCTTCGGGCAAATCTCCCTGAAAACCCAGTTCGCGCAGGTTTCTGAGCTGTACGAGGCCCTTGAGTAGCAGAGCGACTTCCTCCGTTTTATGGGCATTGCCCGTGGCAAAAATGAGGGTTTTCATGGGGTAAATATTTTTTGGAGCGCTTTCCAAAGCCTGAGTTTGCGTTCGCGATCATTTTGGATGAGACTCAGCCTTTCGGCAAATAGAAAAAGGCAACCATTCTTTGTTAGAGGTTCGTACAGGTTTACAGACCAGTGTAAGCCGAGATTTTTTGCCGGAAGGCCGAAGGAAATAAGCACCTGAATATCCTTTTCCCGACTTATCCGGGCAAAACTTAAATGCTTTTCAGGCGTTGTCAAAAGCAGGAGCGCCTCTTCTTCGAGTTGAATTTGGACGGCTTCTAAAACCTTCTTTAAAAAGTTAAAGAGGTCCCTGCTAAGTGCTTCATTTTCAGCAGATAGCACTAAGACACCTTTGGCATTTTTTCCGATGGCTTGACGCCATAAATCGGGCTCTTCATAAGAATCGAGCAGCGTGAAGGAAAGTGTGGGAAGCAGTGATTTTTTTTCGGTCATGCTGCAAAATAACGGATTTTTTTCGTATATTACCCGAAATTGCCCGAAGGTGAATTTCTTTTTCTCCGGAGGCGTGAAACCTCTATTGAAACCTAATTTTGCGCAAAATAAAAAACACCACATGACTATGGACAACATTGCAATAAGCAGAACCCTTAAATCCCGCCTGGGAGAAGTAGATTTAGGCAATCTCAAGTTTGGGCATCACTTTTCCGATCACATGTTTCTCGCGGATTATGTGGATGGGGAGTGGAGAGACTTCCGAATAGAACCCTTTGGTTACATCCCCATGCATCCCTCTATGATGGCCTTGCACTATGGCCAAAGCATTTTTGAAGGCATGAAGGCCTCCAAGAATGTGGAAGGCCAGGCGCTTTTCTTCCGCCCGGAGATGCATGCCAAACGCCTGAATCGCTCTGCCGAGCGGATGTGCATGCCGACCTTTCCCGAAGAAATGTTCCTCGAAGCTCTGCACACCCTGGTTGGCATGGACAGCGACTGGATACCTCCTCATGAAGGCAGTGCTTTGTACATCAGGCCCCTCATGTATGCTTCAGATGAATTTCTCGGCGTAAAACCTTCTGATAATTATCGCCTCTTGATCTTTACCGGCCCTGTAGGGCCTTATTACAGCAAGCGCATTCAGTTGTGGGCAGAGCCCTATTACATCAGGGCCGCGCCGGGTGGCGTAGGAGCTGCCAAAACGGCAGGGAACTATGCGGCGGCCATGCTTCCCTCTAAGCTGGCTAAAGAAAACGGCTACGACCAGGTACTTTGGTTGGATGCCATTCATCACAAGTACGTGCAGGAAGTGGGGACGATGAACATCTTCTTCGTCATTGGCGACAGCATCATTACTCCTCCCGTTACGGAAGACACCATCCTGCACGGCATTACCAGAGACAGCATCCTGCACATTCTGCGCGAAGAAACGGACTACAAGGTAGAAGAACGGCCGCTCAGCATAGACGAAATTGCCGATGCTTACCGCAGCGGAAACCTGAAAGAGTGTTTTGGCTCAGGCACAGCAGCTGTTATCGGCGATGTAGAGCGAATCACTTATGGCGAGATAGATATGAGGCTTCCATCCAGAGGAGAGGAATCCGTAGGCCTTTTCTGCAAAAACTATCTCAACCGCTTGCGGGCCGGTCTGATTGAAGATAAATTCAATTGGATCGTTCCTGTGGAAATGCCGGAGTTGAATCCGGCCGGATAAAAAAAAGCCCGTGCGACGCACGGGCTTTTTTTATGCAACAATGGCTTCAATCTGTTGAAGCACCTCATCGGTGAGCAGGGGTACGACCTCTAAGGCCTTGAGGTTTTCCTGCAGTTGCTCCACCTTGGAAGCTCCGAGGATGACGGTGCTGACGTGTGGGTTTTTCAGGCACCAGGCCAGGGCGAGCTGGGGGAGTGTAGCGCCAATCTGTTTGGCCAGTTCGTTCAATTTGGCGGCCTTTTCAATGCGTTCTTCTTTGAGTACGAGCTCCCGCAGCCAGTCGAGATTTTCCATCTGCAGGCGTGTCAGCTCGCTTGGCATGCCTTTGAGGTATTTGGGAGTGAGCGTTCCGGAGGCGAGAGGCGACCAGATGGTCAGGCCCAGACCTGTGCTTTCGTAAATGCGCTTGTACTCTTCTTCGACCCGCTTGCGGTGGAAGAGGTTGTATTGGGGTTGCTCCATGACCGGGCCGATGAGGTTGTATTGGCGGGCGACCATGTGTGCTTCCATAATTTCCTGGGCAGACCATTCGGAGGTGCCCCAGTAGAAGATTTTGCCCTGCCGCAACAAGTCATTCATGGCCCGGACAGTCTCCTCAATGGGTGTATTCGGGTCGGGGCGATGGCAAAAATAGAGGTCGAGATATTCCACCTGCAGGCGTTGAAGGGCGGCATCGCAGGCCTCGAAAATGTGTTTGCGACTCAGACCCCGTTGATTGGGCAGGTCGTCCTCATAGCCAAAAAAGACCTTACTGGAAACGAGATAAGAAGAGCGCGGCCAATTCATCTTTTTCAGGATGCGCCCCATGACGCGTTCTGACTCGCCGCGGGCATAGATTTCGGCATTGTCAAAGAAGTTGACGCCGGCTTCATAGGCCGTAATCATCAATTGCTCGGCTACGTCATCGCCGATTTGCTTGCCAAAAGTCAGCCAGGAGCCCAGTGAAAGCGCACTGACTTGCAGGCCGGATTTTCCGAGGTAGCGGTATTCCATATCGTCTGTTTTCATGCTGTATTGCGGGGCAGCAGCCCCGCAATACAACGAGCTATTCTAATGCCTTTTGAACTTGACGGAGCCATCCAATTTGGCTTCTCCCTTCATCACGTCTAATACGGGTACTTCCAGGCTCAGCGTATTCCCTTCGATTTTGGCATTGGGAATGGTCGTTGATTTGACCTTGCCCGGAAAGTGGTAGATGGTCTTGTAAGTGCCATCACTAAACATCATTTCCATCATGGAGAGGTCCTCTTCGCTGAGTTCTTCCTGCCCGCTGTTTTCGGCGGCATAGCGGATTAAGGTTTTCTTGCCTTTCATACCAAAGAGGTTGGCATCTACGCTTGGGAGCATTCCTCCTCCTCCCGAGGCCATGCCCATTTCTTCATCTTCTGAAAAGGCTGAAAGATGCTGACGGAAGTAGTTGATGTCGTCAATGTTATCGAAGTCCAGTTGATAGCTGATGATCATCTTCTCTTGGGAGTCGCTCATAATCAGATGCAAGCTTGCTGTCTTGAAGACTTCCGGGCGTTCGAGAGCAGCGAAAGCCTCGGGATTCAAATCTTTGAGCATGAGGACGGAGTCTATTTCGATGGGAGGCTCTTCTTCCTGTTCTTGCTCCTCGCCATTTTCTTCTCCGGCATTCATGAGGTCTTTCATTTCC
The DNA here is from genome assembly GCA_027030635.1 of Saprospiraceae bacterium. Lineage (GTDB taxonomy): Bacteria > Bacteroidota > Bacteroidia > Chitinophagales > Saprospiraceae > WGBN01. Next base: position 19,359 of record JALVES010000429.1, read on the forward strand.
TGGCTCATGAAAGCGCTCATGTCGGTAGTGATGGTATAGGTGCCGGAGCCGTCGGCATTGAGGTAAAGCTCTTCGACGATGTCTATGCATCCTGTGAAGAGAAAGGTTGCAAGCAAGGCAACCATTAAAAGACGGTTCATACAAATTGATTTAAGGTTGATAAAAGAGGTTAACGGCCGTGAGGGGCATACCTGGTATGCTTTGCTGTGGCAAAGAAACGAAAAAAACAGCTAAGGTGTCGGGCTTCGATTACCTCAGCCAATGCCCTCCGGGGCTTTTGCGCTGTCCTTCGAGTTTGGTATATTTACCAGGAGTAGGAAAGACCGAGTGAGAGCAGCCAGGGGAGTTGGTCCACGCGTTGGGCTGTTTGGCGATCTACGTAGAAGATGTTTTTGCGGTTATAGGCATTGGTTACGCTGGCGATGATTTCGAGGCCAAAGTCGAAGGTCTTTTTCAGGGACAGGTCGAGGCGGTGATAGGGCAGCAGCCTCCCGCCGTTGCGCTCTTCGGCATAGAGGATGCCGATGGGCGGGTTGGCCGTGGCGGGATTGGTATTGAGGCCTTCTTCCACGAAGTTGAGTTGACCATAGAAGCCTTGTGTTTGGGTAAAGGGGAAGGGGGAACCGTAGTTCCAGCGCAGGCTGAATTCCCAGTCTTTGTTTTCGCCCAGGGCATAGGTAAAGAGCAGATTGATGTTGTGGCGGCGGTCGAAGATGGTGGGGAAGGTTTGTTCGCCATCGTTGCGCAGCACTTGCCCGAGGGAGTAGGTGAGCCAAAGGTAGGTATTTGGTGCTTCGTATCGCAGGGAGAGGTCTAATCCCCGGGCTTTTCCCGCAATGGCGGAGTAGTCGGGGTCTTGGGGCGTGAGTTTGTTGCGGTTGAGCTCGATGAGTTGAGTGAAGCCTTTGTGATAGGCTTCGAGTTGGAGTTCAAGCTGCGGGCTGAGGTCGAATTCCAGGCCGCCTACGGCGTGGAATGCTTTTTGAAGGTGGTCTTTGGTGGGCGTTTTGGTGCCGGGCTCATAGATGGTTTGCTCGGGGCCGGAGAGGAAGCCGACAAAGAGGTTGACCACGTCGCGCTCGTTGACTGTGCTCAAGAGGTTTTGGGAGTACAGCCCTCCTGCGAATTTAAAGCGCAGGCGATCTGAAGCGTTGAGCTTGGCGCCAAAGCGCGGTTCGAGTTTAGTCTCTTGTTGAGAGGCATACATTTGTACCCGCAGGCCGGGCTCAATGATGAGTTTCCCCAGCTTTTGGCGATAATTCATGAAGCCGGCCAACTCCGTGGTGAAATCCTGTTGCTGAATGGTTACGCCGAGGAAATTGCGAAACTGAAAATCTGTCGAAAGCCCGTTGAAGGCAAAGCCGTAGTGGAGCTCGTTGTTGTAGCCGAAGTAGCCAAAATTGAGTTGGGCCGAATAGGTGCTGATGCGGCTTTGGCGGGGGCTGTTGTCTTGTTCCTGCAAGCTGATGTTGTAATCTGAAAAGGTGATGTTGCCACCCATGATGAGGTTGGAATTGGGAGGGACGAGCTTAAAAGTGGCCCCTCCGCCCGATGACAACCATCCCAGGGAAGCAATGGAGTAATCCACCTGATCGGAAAAGCGAAAGCCAAAAGCTTCTACTTTGCTGCCGTTCCCGCCCAGAGCCGAGAGTTTGCCGTAAAGGTCTGTGAATTGATACGGCAAACCGCTGTTGCTTTGAATGACCGACTCGGCATAAGGATAGAGAACGGGCGAGGTCTTATCAATAAAAGACTGCTTGGCCGTGAAAAGTACGGAAACGCTTCCGCCTCCGCTTTCGGTGAGTTTTTTGAGGGGCCCCTCCAATAAGATTTTTCCGAGGAAGGGGTTGGCTGACACTTTTCCGGCAAAGTGCTTTTTGTTTCCTTCCCGTGTGTGAATGTCAATAACAGCCGATATGCGGCCGCCATACGAGGCGCCAAAGCCACCCGTCAAGACGTCCACATTGCGGATGATGTCCGTTTCAAAAACGGAAAAAAAGCCTATGGAGTGGAAGGGGTTGTAGATGGTCATGCCATCGAGCAGGATGAGGTTTTGGATGGGCGACCCGCCCCGCACGTACAATTGGCCGCCCTGGTCTCCGGTGCTGATGATGCCCGGCAAGACCGGCAGGTACTGGGCGATATCCGGTTCGCCACCCACAGAGGGCAGGGAGCGGATTTCTTTTTGTGAGACTTTTAATTTCGAGATTTGTACATCGGTTTTGGCAGCGCTTTTACGGGCAGAGACTTGTACTGTGCCTAAGTTGATGCTGCTTTCATTCATGTAGAATTGCTGATAAAAAATCTGGCCTGCTTTCAGTTGAACGTCTAAGCTCAGAGAGTCGTAGCCCACGTAGGTGATCAGCAGTTTGTAGTTGCCTTTCGGCAAATTTCCAAAGCTGAAGAAGCCCTCTATGTCGGAGTTTACCCCCAGGGTATCACTTTGGCTGAAGAGTTGTACCGTGCCGTAGATGATGGGTTCGCCCGATTCGCGGTCATATACATGCCCGCGAATACTCCCGTTTTGGGCCTGTGTCTGAAAAGCAAAGAAAGTCAAT
>JALVES010000430.1 GCA_027030635.1 Saprospiraceae bacterium
CCTCGCTGAATGCTATGGGTTCCCAAATTTTGATTTCTTTCATAGGTTAAGGCTCAAAGTCTGATGGAAAGCAAATGTACGAAATTTCTTTTTCTCTGCCAAATTTGTAGATATTTCGTACCTTTGATTTGTATTTATCAGGCCAATAGAGGCGTATGAAGTGTCTAAGCTATGCTTAAACGTGGATTTAAGTGGGAACTTTTAAAGACTTTATAATAAACCTGTCCCGCTCATGTTCTTCATTCTTTCAAAGGTTCTCTACTTTCTGCTTCCGCCACAAAACTGGATTGCCGGCGGTTTGCTGTTGGCTTTGTTGGCCCGCTCCCGGCGGTGGCGCAGGCGGGGTTTGTGGTTGGCGGGGGTGGTGTTTTTTGTTACGACCAGTCCTTTGCTGACGAATTTGATGTTGCGGGCCTGGGAAGTGCCGCCCGTGCCCGTGGAGGCGTTGCATGCTCCTTATGATGTGGCTGTGGTGCTGGGGGGCTATAACAACGGCAGCAGCATGGCGCCTCCTGATCGCTTGCGTCTTAACGACAGTCCCAACCGGCTGGTGAATGCTTTGGAGTTGTTTCAGCAGGGGAAAGTCAGGCGTTTGCTTTTGAGTGGTGCGGGGGGCGTGTGGACCAACATGAAGGCCGAGCCCACGCTGCAGGTGGCCTCCCTCGTAGAGCAATTGGGCGTACCGGACAGCCTGTTGCTGGTGGATGCCAAATCGAGAAACACCTATGAAAACATCGTCTATTCCAAACAGATGATAGATAGTCTATTTCCGCAAGGCGCTTCCGTCTTGCTGATTACTTCCTCTTATCACATGCGGCGTTCGCGGGCTATTTGCCAAAAGCAGGGCCTGCGCTGCGATGTCTTTCCCACCGACATCAAGCGGGAAGAAATGCAGTGGTGGCGCCTCTCTTCCTGGCTGCTGCCCAAGAGCAGGGCCATGGCCGTTTGGGAGTATGCAATCAAGGAATGGGTGGGGCTTGTGGTGTATAAGCTGAGGGGGTATGCATAGGGGAGCTTGTGACCAAAGCGGCGAAGGCTTGTCTTTTTATAAAATCCGATCTCAATATGGATCAAGGCAATAAAACGGATGCCTCTGACTCTTCGGACAGGGAGAGCAGCGATTTGCAGAAATTGTCAGATGAGGAGTTGGTGAAAGGCATTTTAGAAAGAGGGGACAATGCCTTGCGCGAAGAGCTTTATCATCGCTATGCGCCCTTTGTCTATCGAAGAAGCGTCGCTGTTATGAGGGATGTCGAGCTTGCCAAAGACATCACGCACGATGTGATGATCAAGATGTTTTTAAAGTTGAGCAGCTTTTCTTTTCGTTCGCCTTTTAGTCATTGGGTACATCGCATCACTTATAACCATTGCCTGAACGTGCTCAGGAAAAAACAGAAATGGCGCAAAAGCGATTTGTCTGATTTGACTTCGGTTGAAGATGAAGGGCAGGAGGCTGTTCGGGAAAAAGAATTGCAGGAATTGAAACTTGAAAAATTAGAGCGGGCAATGGATTGTTTATCAGAATCTGAGCGCATGTTGCTGTGGATGCATTATCGGGATGGCTTTTCGCTGAAAGACATTGCTCAGACAGCAGGCTTAGGGCTTAGCGCTGTAAAAATGCGCCTGAAGCGAAGCCGCGATAAACTGGCCCGTTTTTACGAAAAGGATTGTCATGAGAGATGAGCGTAAAGAAACGGCTTCCGCTTTTGAGCAGGCTTTAAAAAAGGCTCTCAGAGGGCGGGAAGAAAAAATGGATGCTTCTGTGCCTGATGAACTAAAAGACGAAGTCATGCAGGCCTTGTCCTTTTTGGAGTTTTTTGCGGATATGACGGACTTGTTTACGGTCAGGTTTTTTAAAGCCGAGTTGGATTTTTGGGATGCTTTAACGCTTAGTGAAGAGGAGGAGTAGCAGTTGTTTCGCGAGATGTGACCAAATGAGGCACAGGGGGTCTTTGAAGCAGAAAGGGATTTTCTCTGCTTTGCGTGCAGGAAATATTTCACTGTCTTAAATACCAAAAACATGGATGAATTAACCAACTGGACGACTCTTTTTCTGGAATCTTTACGGGCATTTGGCGAACAGTTTATGCGGGCTTTGCCTGCCATTATCGGAGCTGTTTTGATCTTGCTGATTGGCTGGCTTATTGCAAAACTGGTGAGTATGGCAGTTACGCGCTTGTTGAGACTGGTAAAGTTTGATGCATTAGGGGACAGGATAGGGCTTATGGAAATGTTGGAAAAAGCCAACATTAAGATGACTCCCAGTAAGTTGTTGGGCCGCTTTGCCTATTGGCTATTGCTTTTGCTGGTTATTATCACAGCAGCAGACACCCTGGGTTGGCATGCTCTTTCTAAGGAAATTTCACATTTGCTGGAGCTCTTGCCCAACCTCTTTGTGGCAGCAGTATTTCTGATTGTGGGCATGTACATAGCCGGTTTTGTCAGGGATATCATTGCCAGCGCTACAGCCTCTCTTTCCATTGGTTCGGGGAGAGTTATCAGCCAGGCCATTTATTATCTGCTGATTGTCATCGTTACGCTCACGGCTTTGGACCAGGCCGGAGTGGATATTTCGATCATTACGAACAATCTGATGCTTATTCTCGGAGCCGTTTTGTTGGCAGCTGCGCTCTCTTACGGTCTGGCATCCAGAGATGTCCTGTCAAATATTCTGGCATCTTACTTTGCCCGTTCGATCTACAAGCCGGGACAATTTGTGGAGATAGAAGGAGCCCGTGGAGAGGTGAAATCAGTTACGGGAGTGGCTATGATTGTCAAGGTGGAAGATGACCTGCTGGTTATTCCCACCAAAGATTTGATGAATCACAGGATTAAAATACTCGGGGCTTGAGGTCTAAGCCCTGCTTAACAACTTTTTGCGTACTGAGGAAAGGACAATACTGTCTTTTTCTCTTTTAAGAACTCAAACCCATGAATACTTTTGCGTCTTACCTGTTTGCTGCTGCTTTTTGGGCGGCAGCATGCTTGCCTGCTGTTGCACAGTTTGCAACGGTAACTTACGATCGTTCTTTGAATGTTTTCGGGAACTATGAAGCTCTGCCCTCCGAGCAGCCTCTTATGTTTACCGGCTTGGCGCCGGCGAAGACCGATGTGGTGGAGGTTTACGTTTTTACTTATAAGGGGAAGAAAAAACGCAAACCCCTGGCCCATGCCAGTTGGCATCGGGAGGAGGCGACCGTGGATTCGGCTCCAACTACTTTTAAAATACCTCTGAGCTATCCCCTGGAGGCAGGTAAAAAGTACGACATCTACCTCCACTACCTCAGCCTGATGGAGGATGGCGAAAAAGAGATGTTGGAAAAGACTTTGATGAAGACCATGGATATGTATCTGAGAAAGGTATTTGATGTCCAGGGTCGGAACCTGCGGTTGGATGGGAAGGTCAAAGAGGTCTATCGCCATTTGAATAAAATCGTCTATGCAGGCCTGGAGCGCTATACCTTCCCCGAGGCATACGGATTTTCCGGTTTTTCTGAATTGGTGAAGGAACATCTGGCGAGCTTAGAGAAAATCAGCATCAGCAAGCTGAGTGATTTTTCCTCATCAACTGTTCCGGATTCTCTTAAACTTGGAAAGCGCCGGAAAAAATCTTTGGAAAAAACAGCTCGCCATGCCCAGGCCCGGGAAGCGGCTTTAAAAGCTTTGGAGGAAGTTCTCGCTGCCGAGTTGCACACAGCGCTTAGCGGGCCGGTCTGGAAATTGACAGATGTGCGCTTTGTCAATGACTATCCCACCAAAGCGCGTAAAGGGTATTTTGCCGTTCATGTGGGATATGGCACTGCTTTGATTCAGCAATATCCGGACCATTTGGATTACGGCTCTTCGGCCTATGCGGGTTTGTCTTTTCCTTTGGCAACCAGTACTCTGGCGCCCGTATTTATGCGCAATGCTTCACTTACGGCAGGGGTCTTTTTTGATAATTTTTCCACACAAAGCGGCCTTGAAGTCAGCGGGCCTGTTTTGGGGAGGCCTTTTTATTTGGGGCTGGACTACAAACTTTTCCAGTTTGTTCGCTTTAATGCGGGGGCTACTTTTATGGAGATGCCTTCAGACCCTTTGAATCCTTCCGGCGATATGCGGGTTTTTGCACAGCCCTTTGTGGGTTTAAGCGCTAAGATTAACCTTTCACTTTCTTTTGATCAATAAGTTGACAGGCGGGCTTTTTTCTACGTGTCCGCCTGCATTTCTTTTTCAAATCGCGGTTATTTTGTAGCTTTGCCAAAAGATACTTAGTGTACAGGAAACCGTGTATTTGAAGGAGCTCTATTATGATATTTGCCGAAAGGCAGAAGTCCCCATACAGGCGCAGCCCTTTTGGTGGGATGCACTTTGCGGAGCAGAGGGCTGGCAGTTGAGTGCGGTGCAGGACGAGTCGGGCGCTTTGCAGGCGGCCATGCCTTATCGGATTTATCGTCGGCGCGGGCTTCGCTACCTCAGTGCGGCACCGCCACTCGCTACTTACGGCTGGATTTACACGGCTTCTCCAAAAACAGACCGGCGGCATCGCTTGTATGCCCGTCGCAGGCGTTTGACGCTGGCCTTGTTGCGGCAATTACCTGCAGTGGATGTGGTGCATTTTAATGTACATCCCGATTTTGGAGAGCTTTTGGCCTTTCGGCAAATGAAATGGATTTGTCGAATGCGCATGACTTATGTTTTTGATGCGCCGGATGCTTCGCTCATTCATGCGCGCATGGCTTCGTCTGCCCGCAATCATTTGCGCAGGGCCCGGGAGGCTTTGCGTTGTGAGCAGGGGGGGAGTGCTCAGGACCTCAGCCGGTTTTATGCCGACGCTTTCCGGCGGCGGAAGTTGCGCGTGCCTGAGGAAGCCCGGCAGATTGGCCTTTTGCGTGAGCTTTTGGAGAAGGAGGGAAGGGGCTGTCAGCTTTCAGCTTTTTTGCCCGGCAGCCATCGCTCCGGAGGGGATTTTACAGGCAGTCAGTCTTCCGTAGGAGCGGGTAAATGCGTAGCTGCCTGCCTGTTGGTTTGGGATGACCGTCGCTTGCACTTTTTGCTGAGCGGGCAGGATGAAGAAGGGCGGAAGCACAGGGCCATGTATTTGCTGATTTGGGAGGCGATTAAATTGGCTGCCCGCAAGGGACTGGCTTTTGATTTTGACGGCAGTATGTTGCCGGAGGTGGAGCCGGTTTTTCGCTCTTTCGGAGCCAGGCAGCAGCCTTATTTGAACGTATTTGCTCCGATGAGCTTGAAGGCACGAGTGCTTTATGCGCTTTCGCTTTGGTCAATGGTTCATTAAGTTTTGGGATGGCAATATGCCCGGAATTCAGCGTATATCCAATACTTCTTTTATTTTTTGTCAACTTAGGCTTGATTGCAAAGTGGCATAAAATAAATGACACCATCTGGCAATTGAACCGTCCTTAAAACCCGCGGAAACCCGCACAATCCGCGTCATCCGCGTTCTATCATGTCACTATTGACGGTAGGCAACAATGCCGTAATAGAACGCGGATTTTCGCGGGTGCGGCGGATTTTCGCGGATTTCGGCAAGCTCAATCTAAAAGGTTTAAGCTGGTTCAACTTGATAGCTTGGTTTCTGATGGAGACAGGTAGCCAAAAACTTAATGAACCCTCGTTTGGTAGTAGGGCGATCAATTATTGAAATCAATTTGAGGATTGCGTTTATCTTTGCGTGAAGCAAATCCCGGAAGTTTTTGAAGCAGGCTTTACAACACCCCGTTGCAGTGATTGGTTCCGGCCGTTTTGGCACGGCTATTGCCATGTTGTTGGCGAATCGGGGAGAGGTGTATCTGTATGCGCGACGCGAGGAGGTGTATGAGCAGATTCGCAGGGAGCGCAGACTGCACGGAGTGGATTTGCCGGAAGGCATCAGGGCTGTGAACTCTTTGCAGGAGGTGGCGGGGCGTTGCCGTTTGATCTTTCCCATTGTACCTTCGGAAAATTTTCGGGATATGATGCGGGTGTTGGGCGGGTACCTGACACCGGCACATTTTTTAATTCACGGCACGAAGGGCTTTGATGTACATCCGAGGGAGTTGCTGCAGAAGGAGGCATTGCACCCCTCCGAAGTACACACGATGAGCCAGATTATCATGGAGGAAAGTCCGGTTTTGCGGGTGGGTTGTTTGTCCGGCCCCAATCTGGCGGTGGAGATCATGGAGGGGCAGCCTACGGCCACGGTGATTGGCAGTCCGTTTGATGAGGTGATTGAATTGGGTCAGCGGGCTTTGGCCGGACCCCGCTTTCAGGTCTTTGGCACGCACGACATGCTGGGGGCAGAGCTGGCGGGAGCCTTGAAGAACATCATTGCCATTGCTTCGGGCATCCTCGGTGGTTTGGGGTTGGGCAAAAACATCCAGGCGCTGCTCATCACGCGGGGGCTGATGGAGATGATTCATTTCGGGCAGGCCATGGGCGCTACGCCTGCGGCATTTCTCGGCACGGCCGGCATAGGCGATTTGATTTGCACGGCCACCAGCGAAAAAAGCCGCAATTACACTTTCGGCTATAAGCTGGCCCGGGGCGAAGCAAAAGTGAGCGAACGCATGGCTTATGGCGAGTTGGTCGAAGGCGTGCGAAGCCTGTTGATGGTGCATAAAGTGGCACAGTACCGCAAGCTGTCTTTGCCCTTGGTAAATGTACTATACAAAGTTTTGTATGAAGATTACCCCGTAGAGCGCGGCCTGGAATTGTTGATGCGATTCCCCTATGATGTGGATGTGGATTTTGTTTAAGTGTTGCTTAAAAAGCTGCCTTTAATTTTGTGAGTAAAAAAACTCTCGCAAAGGCGCAAAGGCTTTTATGGTGAACTGTAAACAGTAAACAAAAAAAACACTAAACGCTAAACGCTAAACGCTAAACGCTAAACAAATCCCCACCAAACAACGAACAACCAATCCCCCAACTGTAAACGGTAAACTGTAAACAGTAAACTAAAAAACTATTCCTCCACAACCAACTCCCCTTCCAGCTGCTCTCCATTTGCCCTGCCGGTGGGGCAGGCAAGCGAAAGGCGAATGCGATACTTACCGGGCAGCAGGTAGTATTTCCCGTTGTCGGCAGCTTTGAATTTGGCGGCTGCTTCTCCCATTTCCTCTTTGTAGAGCTTTACTTTTTCTTCGGGAACGGTCAGGTGGCAGGGCTCGTAGTGCAGGCCGGCTTTTTGTTGTTTTTCGCTGCGGAAAAGTTCTATGCCGCCGGGGGTATAGACGGTGATTTCCACCTTGCAGGCCCGGCCGAGGTAGTAGGGGATGTTGACTGTGGGCTCGCGGGTTTCCAACCACTTGCTCCAGCTGTGGCCCCAGTTGGCATTGTAGCGAACGGGCTCGGTTTGGAAGAGGTGCAGG
>JALVES010000431.1 GCA_027030635.1 Saprospiraceae bacterium
TATTTTTTCAACTCAGGATTGATCTCAAAGTTGCATAAAATAAATGACACCATCTGACAATTGAACCTTCCTTAAAACCTGTCAGATTGAGCCTGCTGAAATCCGCGGAAACCCGCGTCATCCGCGTCATCCGCGTTCTATCAAGGCCTAAATAGCCAATAGAACGCGGACTTCGGCAAGCTCAGCCTAAAGATTTACGCGGGTGCGGCGGATTCTCGCGGATTTCGGCAGGCTCAATCTAAAAGTTTAAGCTGGTTCAACTTAATAGCTTGGTTTCTGATGGAGGTAGCTAGCCAAAAACTTAATGAACCATTGTAGTAAAAGCACAACTACTTTAAAACTACATGCGAAGCACCCTCCTGCGGTACAAAATCTGTCCCGCTACATTTTTCCCTACAAGGATATATATACCCGGAGGCAAATCACTCAAATCTATGACGCCACTGCCGCCCGAAAACACATCGGCGGATAAAACGCGAACTGCCGTCTTGAGATCATAGACTTCAATCACATGTTCTTCAAAATCTCCGGCAAGATACAAAATGCCGCTGGTCGGATTGGGATACACTTTCAACAGCTTCTTTTCATCAGGCTCCGAAACAGCTACTGTAAAATCAGCTACGCAAAGGGTAGTGTCCAAAAAACAACCGGCGGCATCCCCAACCAACAAGCCATAGCAGCCAGGGGAGAGACCGCTAATGTCTTGCTCAGAGGAAATCATTTGGTCTATAGAGTCCGTCCACATGTAGAGATAAGGTGGGGAGCCGCCGGCTATTTCTATATCTATGCTGCCCAAAGTGCTGTCCGTATAATTCACGATCTCTGCGGAAGCCAACAGCAAAGGCAGGGGCTCTGCAAAATCAAACTCAACAGTGCTGTAGCAGCCGCCGGCCTCATCTGTTACCGTCAAGGCGTACAGGCCCGAACACAAACCGCTCAAAGTGGAAACGGTATCGCCCGTGCTCCAAAGGAAGCTAAAATCCCCCCCGCCATCCACTTCTACATGAACCATGCCGTCACACTCACCGTAGCAACTGATCTCATCCAGATTGACTACAAGAGGAATGTCTGCACAAGACACACCCACCTCCACGCTGTCCACCAACTCACAACCTATGGCATCGGTAAGCGTGAGGACATATAAGCCTTGCGGCAAATTGAACAAAGCTTCAACGGTGTCGCCTGTACTCCACAACAAACTGTAAGGAGCCGTACCTCCCTCCGGCGCTGCCTGCACCATGCCGTCTTCGCAAAGCGGACAGGAAACATCCGTAGCACTGAGATTGGCAAAAAGCTGATCGTTTTCGCCTATGGTAAAATTCTGCGCAGCCTTGCAGTTAAAGGCATCTGTAACTGTTACAATATAAGTGCCGGTGCATAAATCGGAAAGCGCAGCCGTTTCAGCGCCCGTGCTCCAGGCATAGGTATAAGGTGCAGAGCCACCGGCTATGCTGTCAACAGAGGCATAACCATCACAAACGCCATAACACACCTCACTGCTGAAAGAAGTGAACAAACTAACTGTCGGACAAACATACATGTCCACCATTACGGTAGCCGTGGCCATGCAGCCATTTGCATCCGTTACCGTCAGCGTGTAGTCGCCCGGAGACAGGTCGTCTATCGTCTGGGTCGTATCTCCCGTGCTCCAGGCATAGCTGTAAGGCATGGCGCCGCCCGTGGGGTTGGCCGTGGCCGTGCCGTCGTTGCAGGCGTTGCAGCTCTCGTCTGTGGCGCCGGCATTCACCATGATGGTCGGGCAGCCAAAGGCAGCTACC
>JALVES010000432.1 GCA_027030635.1 Saprospiraceae bacterium
TACGCCCATCACGCGTCACGTTCGTCACGTTCATCACGTTCGTTACGTTCATCACGTTCGTCACGTTCGTTACGCTCGTTACGCTCGTTACGCTCACCGTCAGCCGTATCGTACGCGCGCTAAAGCACGCGGTACTGATTGACGGGCTAAAGCCCGCCCAACTAAACACTAAACGCTAAACGCTAAACGCTAAACGCTCAACGATACACAATAAACAATAAACCCAACACCCGATTCCCCCGATTCCCCCGATTCAACCGCTTTCACCGCTTTCACCAATTTCACCGACAACCGACAACAATCCCCCCCTCTCAAACGTTCTCAAAAAGCAGTGCAGGAGGAAGCTCCTGTGCGGCAAGCTTTACGCCCTCTCTGCTCTGTCGCGGCGGGGAAACCCGCTGAGGAAAGTCCGGACAACGTAGAGCGCCACACCACCTAACGGGTGGGGGAGCCGGGGAGCCGGCTCTACAGCAAGTGCCACAGAAAACAACCGCCGCCCGCTTGCGGGAGGTAAGGGTGAAAACGTGCGGTAAGAGCGCACGGCAGCGGCTGGCAACAGCCGTTGCGGGTAAACCTTGTGGGTTGAAATGTCGCGTATATCCGAATAGGCATTGAGCGCACTGCCAACGGCAGTGCGCTCAATGCCTCCTGAGTTGCTCGCTCAGGGCTTGTCCTTTGGGACAGGCGTTCGGAGGGGTAGGCAGATAGAGGCTGTCGGTGACGGCAGTCCCAGATAAATGACAGAGGCCCCGCACTTACTTTTAGAGCAGAAGAGAAGTTTCTCTATTTGGAAACCTGCGTTGGAGAAAGAGGAACGTTTTTTCTGTCTGAAAGTAAGTGCGGGGAACAGAATCCGGCTTACAGGAGAGGGCAAAAAAAAGACGCTGCGAACACGCAGCGTCTTTTTTTTATTTAATTTTCTTCCCCGTTCAGGGCTGCAAAGTCGAAGAGCAGGGAGAAGCGGATGGTGTTGTCGAGCGGGTTGCGCTCGTTGGTGGTGGGTACGAGGTAGGAGAAGTTGAGTCCGAAGACGTTGTACTTCAGGCCGAGGCCGAGGGTGAAGAAGTTGCGGGCTCCTTTGGTTTGGTTTTCGCCGTAGAAGCCTGCGCGCAGGGCGAATTGCTTGTCGTACCAATACTCCACACCTACGGAGTACATCAGTTCGCGGATTTCTTCGCTAAAGCCGCCCGGAGCATCTCCGAAAGAGCTGAAGATACCTTCTATAGGCGATTGCTCGCGCCATTCGGCTATGCCGTTGCCGTTGGCATCGCATTCATCCTGGGTGCCGAGGCAGGGCGTGGGTACCAGCAGCTTGTTGACGTCGGCTACGATGGTGAAGCTGTTGTAGTTGTCTAAGTCAATTTCCCAGGCGGCGCCGAGGCCGAGGTTGGTGGGGATGAAATCGCGTTCGTTGTTGGCGGCGTTGAGGTAAGTGATTTTGCTGCCTATGTTGGTGATGGCCAGGCCTGCACGCAGGGTGCTTTCTTTTTCACCTACTTTGATGTCTCCCTGATAAGTCGCCGAAACATCTACGGCGCCGGCCGTGCCCACAGTGATGAGCTGGCCATTGACCGATTGGCCTGCAGCGAGGTTGGAGTAGATGAATTTGGCGCCAATGCCGGCAGAGAGGTTGTCGCTCAATTTACGGGAGTAAGAGGCTTTAAGAGCAAATTCATTGGGCTTTCCCTGGCCGATGTCCATGCCGTTGAGGTCGGTGTAGTCTATGTTGCCGAGGGAGAAATATTTCAGTTGTAGGCCGACGGCCTGCATGTTTCCGATTTTGTAGTAGCCGTTGAGTTGGGCCAGATAGACGTCTGTGAGGCCCAGTGCGCGCAGCCAGGGCGTGTAGGAAGCCGAGATGCCGAGTTCTTTGTCGGCAAAGACGAGTTTGGAGTCGTTGTAGCTGAGGGCATCTGCATCCGGCGAGAGCGCTATGCCGGCATCGCCCATGGCGCCGGAGCGGGCATCCGTTACGATGCGCAGAAAGGGCACAGCGGTGATGATGACGTTGGGGCAGGGTGTGTTGGTACCGGCTATGTAGTACTTTCCGTCTTCTTTTTGCACACAGACATAGGTCTGAGCTTGTACAGATACGGGCAAAAAGGCTGCGGCCCAAACGGACAGGACGAGGCCAAGTAGTAATTTCTTCATTTTTTCAGGCATGTTTGTTTAAGTGGTTTGTCGTTTCGGCAAAGGTAGGGCGCTTTTGCCGAAACGGCATGTTCTTCCAATAAACGGTTTTCGGGTGGGGATGTTTTGCGAATTTACCGCAAAATGACCAACTTTTCAAAATCGCTCTCTCCACTGACGACTCCGCTGCCTGGCAGCGTAGCCTGGACGCGTACCTTATAGATGTAAACGCCTTTGGCCAGCGGGTCGCCGAATTCATCGGTGCCATCCCAGCTCAGGCAGTTGTCATTGGATAAACGGCTGCCCGTAGTCAGTATTTTTTGGCGCAGACTTTTAACAAGCCTGCCGTTGATGGTGTAGATGTCCACCTGTACGTCCATGTCGCTGCCTTCCATGTTGTGCTCAAACTGGAAGCAGGTGCTGTTGATGAAGGGGTTGGGGTAGTTGAGCACGTGTTTCAGAGCCACTTCCGCTGAGCCGGCGACGATGAATTCCGTGTATCCCTCGGCGGAGTTGTTGGCCACGTCCCAGGCTTTGATGGTGATGCTGTGGCGCCCCTCGCTGAGGTCTTCCAGGGGGTAGCGCACGCTGCCGCGGGTGTAATCGTCGAGCTCGGCTTCGTAGAAGTTGTTGAGCAGATAGGTGTTGTCGCTGTCTTCATCGAGTATGGCAGTGAGGTCGTGGCCAATGCTGTTGCCCACGACATTGATGCCGAGATCGTCTTGTAATTTAACCAGCAGCAGGGGCGATGGCCCGGTCATGCCCCCGAAGACGAAATTTTCGTCGTTCATATACACTTCTACCTGCGGCCCTTCGTCGTCATCTGTGGCATTGGGCGAGATGCCGCCGATGGTGATGTCGTTGGAGTATCCCGCTGCATCAGCGCCTTGTCCGTCGGAGGCGTAGTAGGAAATTTTGCCCGGCCCGTAGCTGTAGTCAATGTCCTTAGGCGCGAGGAAGGAAAAGGTGAAGGCGCCATTTTCCACACTGGCCCGCCCGCGGAAGAGCAGGCTCTTTTGCAGCTGATACGACTTGACGGGGGTGTTGTCCTGCCCCAGCGTCTGGTAAGTCTTGGTTTTGTCAAAAACAGAGGGGTAAATGGTGCCATTGAAGGAGGGCATGGGCTGCCCGTTGAGGTCCAGAATTTGGCCGGAGATGCTGATCTGCTCCAGGGCGCTGAGCGTATCGGCCTCCGGGCCGAGCGGCTCTCCGTTGATGGCCGTAGTAACGACCTGATAGCGGGGCAGCGCAAGGCGCATGGCGGGGTCTCCCAGCAGCAGGAATTTGCGGGAGTTGCTGTCTGAGACACCATTGGCATTTTTTGCATTCATGAGGACGAGGCCTATGGGTTGGCCGGAGCCTTGTTCGTCGAGTTCATACAGGGGTTTAATGGCAGCCATGGTCAATGTTTTGTTTTGGCTGGCATATACAGGCCTCACTGTGGTGAACAGAGCCGACCCTCCTCCGCGCGGGTTGAAGAGCACCAACTCTCCTGCCGTGGTATTGTTGGGGTCGTCAAAACCGGCAAAAGAACAGGTCGCCGTGATGAAGAGCGGAAGGTTGTCGTAATTTTCCCAGTTGAGGATTTGTTGGGGCTGCAGTATGCGCTCCTGTGCCCAACCCTTCCAACCGCCGTGGCCGAGGTAGGTAACTGTGAGTACGCCCTGGAAGATGCGGTCGTTGAGGGCTTTTTCCAGGCCCGGCACGCGTTGCCCGAAAGAGGTGGCTTCCTGCTTATAGGAGTCCACAAAGAGTTTGTCCGTGTTGAGGTAAGGGTAGAGCAGCAAGGCCGTGTCGGCAATGGCGTTGCAATCGCGCATGTGAATGGCATTGTCTTCGTCATCGGCTACAAAAAGCGCTCTCAGCCTCCAGTCGTGCAGCACCTCGGGTGAGGTCTCGTAATGAATGATTTTGTTCACCACATCCTGGGCCTGTTGGGCATTTTGCACGGGCAGGCGCCCGATGGCGATGTCCAGGCCGCCGTTGAGGTTGCCGCCTTCCGATTCGTCTAAAAGGGCATAATAGTCGTCGGAGGGATAGGCATGGATGGGGTTGAGAGAATTCGAGGTTTCATAAGAGGGCACGAAGTGGCTGCCATAGCCGAGGATGTTGCGAAAGTCAAAAGAGCCGTCGCCAAAAAGCAGCAGGTAGCGGAAGTCGGGGTCGCGCTGATAGAGCATGCGCATGAAGTCGCGTATGGCCGAAACGTCCTGCCGCCCTGAGGAGAACTCGTTGTAAACATCGTCAATGAGCACGGTTTGCACCTGCAATCCCCGGCTGCTGCGGTGGGCTGCCAGTTGCTCGGCCTGGGCTTTGAAATCGTCGTGGTAGAGGATGATCATGTCCACATCTGCAATGCCGTGCAGGTTTTGGTTGGGGATTTTCCCGACAGCTTCGGGTTGGAGGAGTTTTTGACTTTCGTCAAATGCCACCAATTCGGGGATGCCGTACTCGTTTTGCAGGCTGAAAGTGAGTGCATTTGCCGAAAGGCTGCCCTCACGCACTACGGGCTTGAGCGGATCGCTCACATCCCAGATACGGACGTTGCCGTTGGCGCCGGAAAGGGTGAAGGCGCTGCTTTCGTAGAGGCGGCATCGCTTGTCGCGAAAGTTCATCTGGCTGCCGCTGAAACTGAGCGTGCGGCGGACGTTGAGCGTGATGTAATCTAACCACCCCTCGTTGTCGCCCTTGCTGTTGAGGGGGTACTCCACGGTGATGTCTAAGGGGCTGGCGGAGCTGATGAAATCGCCTTTCAGGCGCTTGGTGTAGGCGTATTGGGTGTCGGGATTGGAGAGGGAAACGCCTGTGATGGTTCCGCTTGTAAAGGTCATGTTTCCGTGCTTCACTTTATAGTTGCTGCTCGTAGAGCCCCGCCCTGCAAAATTGACTTCAAAGAAAACCGTGTCGCTGGTGATGCGCCCGGGAAAGTCGAAGGAGAAGCTGTAATCGCGTTGGATGTAAAAATACTCGCCGAACCACTGTTTTCCGGAACCTTGATGCGAGGGGGAGTTGAGCAGGTTGAAAGTTTCCTCTTCGTGATGGGCGTAATCGTCGTAAGAAGTGGTGCTGTAAACGGCTCCGTTGCCGCTTTGCGAGCTGACGCGCAGGCCGTTTTCGCTTCCGATTTTGAGGAAGTAGTAGTTTTTGGTGTCATAGACGTTTTTGCTGTAGCGAAAGCGCTGCTCGTTTTCGTCGAAGAACCACAGATCGGCGCCTTCTGCGTAGAAGAGGAGGTAGTCGCCCGGGTCGAAGCTGCCGTCTTCCTGGCCTTTGACGAAGATGGCGCAGG
Source organism: Saprospiraceae bacterium (assembly GCA_027030635.1). Lineage (GTDB taxonomy): Bacteria > Bacteroidota > Bacteroidia > Chitinophagales > Saprospiraceae > WGBN01. The sequence continues at coordinate 5,420 of JALVES010000432.1, forward strand.
GCTCCAGGTCTTCGTAGCGGAAGGCGCTGTTAGCCTGTGGCAGCATCCCTCCGCCTATGCCGAGGATTTCGATTTTACGGGGGTCAATCTGATCTACCTTGATGCCCAGTTCGTTTTTGAGGAAGTCGTAGTCCAGTTTATGGATTCCGCGTTTGGAGACGGCCATTTTGTAGATGTCTCCATCGGCGAGTCGGGAGTAGAGAGGAGGGTTGTAGGGGTTGCGCAACTGAGCGGGTTGCGCGTTGATGCTTTGGATGTCGAGGGTGAAAGCCGTGAGGCGTTCGTAGCCCGTGGCGGTTTTGCGCAGGGGGATGATGCTGATGTGGCCATACCATTTCCGTGCCGCCCGCACCACTTCCGTCCGGATGACCCAATCGGAGGATAGTTGATCGAGTTGAAGAGGGAGGTTTTGCAGGCTTTCGCCAAATGCTTCCCGCTGCGGATTGCGGATTTGCACCTGCAATTGTGCCGGCCCCTGCAAGGGGATGCTGAAGCGGTACTCCGGCCACTGCGGATGCTCGTCGCTGAGGGAAGCTCCGGGGAAATACAGATAGGCAGCCAGTACCTCCCCGCTCTCTTCGTCGGTGATGGTGCGTGGGCTGTCCTCCCATTGCAGGCTGACTTCCCTGCGCCAATGTTCCTGTGCGCTGAGGGAAGTGATGGGGAAGAGAGCTATGGCAAAAGCTATGAGGGTAACTATCCGGTGTTTCATGGAGAATGGGTTTTATCCGTGCATGTTTGGTATTGATAACGCCCAGGTATGGGGCGGGTTGCAGGGGGGTGTTTTTTTAACAGATTGGGGCGGGGGCGTGGGAGGGGGGAGTGGTGGTGTTGTAACAGTTCTTTGAAGTTTAAAGGTGATTTTTATGTGTTTGTGTTGTTTTGCCCAGACATGTCATGTCTTAAGACATGACATGTCTTGTGGTACATTTACAAAAAGATTTTGCCCCTATTTTTTTAACAGAGTGTAAACATCAATCACCTCTTTCACACCCTTTCACCACCCCTTTCAAGCCCTTTTTCAGCCCTTTTTTCTTCTCAACCGGCAAAAAAGGCTTAACTTTGCACATTTGCAACTTTCAGCCGGATTTTTGGTTGTGATAGGGGGGAGAGAACTTTTACATTTTAGACGACAGCATGACTTCTTCCGTGGAAAAAGAGCTTTTTGCCAAAGGCGCCATTGATGTGCTGGGGGCCCGCGTGCATAACCTGCAAGAGGTGAGCGTGTGCCTGCCTCGCAATCGCATGGTGGTGATTACGGGCTTGAGTGGCAGCGGGAAGTCTTCGCTGGCTTTTGATACCATTTATGCGGAGGGGCAACGGCGCTATATGGAGACTTTTGGCGCTTATGCCCGCCAGTTTATCGGGCAGATGGAGCGGCCGGAGGTGGAGAACATCACGGGCCTGAGCCCGGTGATTTCCATAGAGCAGAAGACCACCAACCGCAATCCGCGTTCGACGGTGGGGACGGTAACGGAGTTGTATGACTTTTTGCGTTTGCTCTTTGCTCGGGTGAGCACGCCCTATTCGCTGCATACGGGTAAGGAGATGCGGCAATATACCGAAGAGGAAATGCTCGAGCACATCCGGGCAGCATTTGCCGAAAGGCTTATCATCCTCCTCGCCCCCGTGGTGCGTGGCCGGAAGGGACACTATCGCGAGCTCTTTGAGCAAATCCGCAAGCAGGGGTTTTTGAAGGTGCGCATAGACGGGGAGATTGTGGATTTGCGGCCCGGAATGAAGGTGGACCGCTTCAGCGTACACGACATCGAAGTGGTGGTGGATCGCCTCAAAGTGCATGATAAAACGGAGGAGCGCCTGCGGGACTCGGTGCGTCTGGCGTTGAGACTGGGGCAGGGGCTTTTGTACGTGCAGGAAAAGGGACGGAAAAAACTCAT
>JALVES010000433.1 GCA_027030635.1 Saprospiraceae bacterium
CCACAAAGCAACACACTATTTCACAAACGCGAAAGGCTCCGAGAGATTATTCTACCAATGGTAATTGAAAGGGGATGTATGGGGGAGAATGGGGAATCAATGGAGAATGGAAAGTTTTCAATCCCCACAAATCACTTCTAAAATTGCAAAACCATCAAATACCTCTCGTGTAGTATAGCGAAGACCCTTTTCTTTCGCATAGCTCTCCAGGTAATGTTTCTCTGCCCAGGCACGGGCGCGGCTACGTGTAGCTGCATACCAAATGTACATGCTGAGGTTTTGCCATGAAAAATACTTTCTGCTCAACTTCCAAAATCCTCCTCGCCCTGTGGGTGTAAGTACAAATAGTTTGCCGGCGGGATTCAAAACGTGCAGAGACTCCTCCAACAAATGATAGCAGGTCTCCGGCTCCAGGTTAAAGAGAACATTGCAAAGCGTAACATGGTCAAAGCTGTTTCTCTCAAAGGGAAAAGACTCATCCTTTTTTACACAAAATAGAGCGACCTCTTCCCCATCAAGTTCTTTGCGAGCCTCCTCTAACATGAGTTCACTGGTGTCTATACCGGTACATTCCATACTTTTTTCCCGCCTCAAAATTTGCAACAACTTAGCCGGCCCCGTGCCTACATCAAGCAAGCGCTCTCCGCGTGGCAACGCCTCTATGAGATCATTGAGAAAATTGCGGTACCACGGTTTCTTCTGCACAGAAGAAAAAAATTTTACAAACCAAAATCTGCTCATAAAAATACCTGTTTAAAAGATTCGCAAAGCTATTGACAACAAAAGCTCTGCGAATCCGGATGAAAAATTAAATTAAAAGGTGTAACCCAAATGCAAGCTTACAAATGGCACAACAGGAGAGATGTCATACTCACTCCCTCCTATTTGATTACTGCCACTCAACTTATCAGTTAAACCTAATCCTCCCCAGGGCTTGAGGTAGAAATTGCTTTTGAAAAGCCTCCAGCTGAAACCGACATAAGGCATGAAAAGAACATTATGGAAATCAGCTTCCACCTCTTCAAAACCACCTTTCTGCAAGCCAAATTTTTGAAATGCCGCTTGCCCTCCTACAAACAAGCCTCGATTGCTCTTGACAAAATAGTACTCTGCAAAAAGACCGTAGCCCTGCTTCAGGCGGACTTGCCAACCTTCAGCTTTGTTGGCTTTATTCAGATCAATCAGTGCCTCGGGCATGTCCATGGCATAAGTGCCCAAGCCAAACAGCCAGTGATCCATACCCGCGAGCTTTACTCTGAGATGAATCGCATAGCCATTGAATACAAAAGTTGCAGGGTCTGTTTCGATTGAAAATTCAGCTTTGGACTGGGCTGCCCCCCTATTCAACATAAATAGCAGGGGAAAAAGCACAAAAACTAACGTCTTGAAAAAGTAAGGTCTCATGTGAAAAAATTTAAGTGTTAAAAAGAATAAACTAAACACAAAGAATATTTAGTTTTGGTCAAAAAAAATCAGGCATTCATAAGCTGTAAGAGATCGGCCATACTGGTCTGAGCCAGTCGTTTTTTCATCTGCTGCTCAGCTTCAGTTAAAATAGAAGCCACCATTTCCTGAGCTTTATCAGGCCTTTTGCCGGATACATTGATCCGAAAATCAGTTTGAAAAAGAGGTCGTTTCTGTTCTAAAGCATCCAGTAAGTCGAGCACACTTATCTCTTCGGGACTGCGCGCCAATCTTACTCCACCTTTGGCACCCTCCCGCGATTCCAAAATGCCGGCCTTGGTAAGGCTTTGCAAGATTTTGACCAGTGTAGGGCGGGCAATGTCCAAATACTCCGCTATCAGTTTAGCGGGTATGAACTCAAATTGCCCGAGTTGCACCTTGTCGGCAACCATCGCAACTACCAGAATCGCCTTTGAAAAAGAGAGAGAATAAGCCATCTAAACTAACTATTTAGTATGTATAGAACGCAAAGATAAACAATTAGTTGTATCTCATACAACTTCTTTTTTTAAAATCTCGAATCTCCAAAAATCCCTAACTTTGCCTGCTAAAACAATCTAAACAACCATGAAGAAAGAAGTCAAAGTAGGTCTGCTGGCCTTAAGTGCCATTGCCATTTTCATTTGGGGCATCAAATACCTCCAGGGGCAAAATCTGCTCACGCCGTCGCAGACCTTTTACATTCGCTATGATGATGTGGACCTGCTCAAAGTGGCCAGCCCCGTGGTCGTCAGCGGGCTTGAAGTGGGTACGGTCAAAGACATTTATCAGGACCCCGAAAACCTCAAGAAAATCATCGTTGAAATTACGGTTGACAAAAACGTGCGCATTCCCAAAGACACCGAAGCCCGCCTGATCAGCACCAGTCTGATGGGAGGAAAGGCCATTGTCCTCTCCTTTGAGCGCGATTGCAGTGGAGACGACTGTGCCCAAAGTGGCGATTTCCTCACCGGCAAAACAGTGGGCTTTCTGCCCTCCATGGCCGGAGAGAAAGCCGGCAAAAGCATGGAAGAAGTCATGGCCAAATTGTCTGTGCTGCTCGACTCCATCCAGCAGCAAATGGACACAGGCGATAAGGAAGTGCTCCAGCGCGGCATGGAGGACATCAGCGCCACCCTGGCAAACCTGAACGCCGCCAGCCATACCCTCAACCTCATGCTGGCCAATTCGCGTGGCGACATTGAAAGCGCTCTGGACCACACTGCTTCCGTAACGGAAATGCTGGCTCAACAGCGCGACGCCATTGCGCAGACCATCAGCCATTTTAACGCCATCAGTGCAGACCTGGAAAAAGCCGGCATCGGGCAGGAGATTAGCGAGTTGAGCAACGGCCTGAAAAACACCATGCAAAACTTAGACAATGCGCTCCAGCAATTCAACGGATTGCTGGCCGATCTGCAAAACGGCAAAGGCTCTCTCGGCCTGCTGCTCAACGACAAAGAGCTGTACGAAAACCTCAACACCACCCTCAGGCATGCCGAATTGCTGATGCAAGACCTGCGCCTGCACCCCAAGCGCTATACCCGCGTCTTGTCTAAAAAAGAACAGCCCTACCAGGCACCGTCAGAAGACCCGGGAATCGGCAACTAAAAGGCAGCCTGAACGCGCTCTGCATTCACTCTGCAGGACTCAACAGGCTCAAACAGGCTCAAGCACACACTATGTCAAAGAAAAAACACAAAATACTCATCGTAGATGACGAGCGCAGCATACGCCGCACGCTCTGTGACATTCTGGAATTTGAAAATTTTCAGGTCGAAGAAGCCGAAAACGGCATGGAAGGTTTGGCGAAAGCCAAAGGCGGCAAATACGACCTGGTCATCATGGACATCAAAATGCCCCAGATGGATGGCCTGGAAGCTTTGGAGCGCCTGCAAAGCCTGCAGCCCGACCTGCCCGTGATCATGATCTCCGGCCATGGCACCATAGAAACTGCCGTCGAAGCCGTCAAAAAAGGAGCCTTCGACTACATCTCCAAGCCCCCCGACCTGAATCGCCTGCTCATCACCGTGCGCAACGCCTTAGACAAGTCGAACCTCATCACAGAGACCAAGGTGCTCAAGAAGAAAGTAGCCGGCGATAAGAGCAGCGAAATGATCGGCCGGTCTGCCGCTATGGAGCAAATCCGCCAGACCATCTCGCGCGTAGCGCCCTCCGATGCCCGCGTACTCATCACCGGCCCCAATGGCAGCGGCAAGGAGTTGGTGGCCCGCCAAATACATCAGCAAAGCAAACGCAAAGAAGGCCCCATCATTGAAGTCAACTGCGCCGCCATACCTTCAGAGTTGATTGAGAGCGAGCTCTTCGGGCACGAAAAGGGCTCCTTCACCTCGGCACACAAGCAACGCATCGGCAAGTTTGAACAGGCACACGGAGGTACGCTCTTCCTCGATGAAATTGGAGATATGAGCCTCTCCGCCCAAGCCAAAGTGCTGCGTGCCCTGCAGGAAAGCAAAATCACCCGCGTGGGCGGCGACAAGGAAATTCAGGTAGATGTACGCGTCATCGCAGCCACCAACAAAGACCTCCGCAAAGAAATTGCCGAAGGCCGCTTTCGCGAAGACCTCTACCACCGCCTCGCCGTCATCATCATCTCCGTGCCCTCCTTAAACGAGCGCAAAGACGACATCCCGCTGCTGGTGGAGCACTTCCTCAAGCTGCTGCCCCCGGAAATGGGCGTACCGGCCAAGAAAATAGAACCCGAAGCAGTCAAACTGTTGCAGGAAATCAACTGGACGGGCAACATCCGCGAGCTGCGCAATGTGGTCGAACGCCTGCTCATCCTCAGCGCAGATACCATCACCGCCGAAGACGTCAAAACCTTTGTGCTGCCCTCAACAGCTCAAAGCTCCCCTACCCTGGCTTCGCTCTTCGCAGGCTGCAAGGAGTGGGAAGAAGCACTCCCCAAGCTGCAAGAAGCCTGGAAAAAATGGAAAAAGGAATAAAAAACCACACTTTTTTATTCCTTTTTCTCAGCCGGATGCAACAAAAAGGGGACTCCCGATGTTATATTTTGCCTCTCTTCTTTACGGCATATAAACGCCATCCCAATCCACCAAACCACGGGCCTCCTCCTCTCATACGCACACGAGTTATTTTCTTTTGAAAACTGAGAAGAACCATGAAAGCACAAGAAAACGGAACAACGAAATTAGCCCAGAAAGTACGTCCTAAAAAACAGTGGAGCGGTTCGCTCAAAGGCGAAAATTCCTGGACTATGTTCAAGATGATCTCAGAGTTTGTAGAAGGCTTTGAGAAACTCAACAAAATCGGGCCCTGTGTATCCATCTTTGGCTCTGCACGCACCAAACCCGACAACAAGTACTACAAACTGGCTGTGGACATCGCCCGCCGCCTCACCGAAGAGGGCTTTGGCGTCATCACCGGAGGCGGCCCCGGCATTATGGAAGCCGGCAACAAGGGTGCTTCCGTCTATAACGGCACCTCGGTAGGGCTCAACATCCACCTGCCCTTTGAACAGTCTCACAACCCCTACATAGACAAAGACAAGAACCTCAACCACCGCTACTTCTTCATCCGCAAGGTCATGTTTGTCAAATACGCCCAGGCTTTTGTGGCCCTGCCCGGCGGCTTTGGCACCATAGACGAACTTTTCGAAGTGCTCACCCTGGTGCAAACCAAAAAAATCTCTCCCGTACCCGTCATCCTCGTTGGAACAGAATACTGGAGCGGACTTAAAAAATGGATAGAAGAGGTCATGCTGGGTAAGGAAAACAACATCTCGCCCGAAGATCTCAAGCTCCTCCCCATCGTGGATGAAGCCGAAGATGTCATCAAAATCATCAACGATTTTTATGCCGAAGAAAAGGGAGAGCATCGCTTGCAGCCCAACTACAATCTATAGTGTTTTTTGCACAGACACCTGAAAAACACACGCCTTCTTGCTGATGAGTAAACCCAACTCTCATAGAAACAATCGAGGCGGCGGCCATCGCGGCGGTGGCAACTACCGTGGCGGTGGTAACAATCGCGGAGGCGGCAACAATCGCGGGCAGCAAAACCGCAATCAAAACAACCGAAAGGACCCGGGCTCCAGGCCACCGGCTCCGCCCGCTGCCGGGGCCCCCGGCTTTGACGGCGCCTGCCTGCTGGCTTTTTTGCTCTCTATAGGCGCCTATGGCATAGGCGTAATCGGCCTTCTCCTCACAGACTTTTCTGCAGAATGGAGCTCAACCCTCCTCTTTTTTGCACGAGCCATGGCCATTGGCGGAGTCATTTTCGCCATCGTCCTGGCCCGTGCCATGGAGCATCTCAGTCAATCACAGCGCTGGAAAATCAACGGAGCCATTTATCCGGGCATCTCTTATATGCTGGCCTGGCTCTATACTTCTTATGCACCACATGGCTTGGAATGGGGCCTGTACATTACAGGCGCCGCCTGCCTGCCGGGACTTGTGGCTATGGCGTTTTTTTCACTTGGAAAGAACTAAGCAAGCTCCAAATACGCTCTCAGCTTATCCAATTGCTCTCTGCTGCCCAGCAGAACAAAACTGCCCCCGGGCTGAAGCCTTAAACCCGGCGGCGGATTGACGATATAGCTGCCGTCAGGGGCATGATAGGCAATGATGTTGGCTCCGGTAACTTTTCTGATTTCCAACTCGGCAATGGACTTGGGCTTGCAACTTTCCGGCAAATCTTCATAGCGTATTTCTTCCAGGCCGATGTCGGCATCAAAGTGGGTATTCATAAAGGAGAAAAACTCAATGGCACCGGGTTTGCTCACCAGCGTTGCCATGTAAAAGCCCCCCACCTGCTCGGGCATGATGACGTGGTCGGCGCCTGCGAGGCGCAGCTTGCTGATGGCCTTGCTGTCTTTGGAGCGGCTGACAATGTTCAGGCGCGGGCTTAACTGCCTTGCCGTTAACACAGTAAAAACATTGTCGGTATCATTCGGCAAAACCGTTACCATAGCATGGGCGCGCTCAATGCCGGCCCGAATCAAAGAATCTTCGTGGGTGGCATCGTCTGCGATGTAGAGATACTCGTCGTGCTCCTGCAACAACTCCACAATCGCCTGTTGGTCCTGCTCAATGACGACGAAAGGGATGTTGTGCTGCTCAAACTGACTGACTACCTCCTTTCCAAAACGACCATAGCCGCAAACGACCACGTGCCCGCTCAGTTTGTCAATACGCCTTTGAACCAATTTGTCTGTCATGGTCTTAAAAAGGTTTCCATTGGTCACAAAATACGTGAAAGCCGAAATGGCGTAGGTATAAGTGGCCAGATTAAAAATGATCAAAAAAGAGGTATATACCTTCCCCGCATCGCTGAGGGGTCCGCCCACTTCACCAAAACCCACAGTGGAAAGCGTGATGACCGACATATATACGGCATCCAGATAACTATACCCTTCAATAAAGACAAAACCCAAAGCCCCGACAAAAATGGAAGTGAAAAACAACACCACAGCCAGCCGCAAGCTCAAATAACTGGAATAACTCAGCAGCCACTTGGTGAATGCCGATCGGGTGGGAATGCCATCTCTGCTCAGTAAAGTCAAAGCCCCTGGTTTGATATACACACAAAACGTTTGAGCAACACCAGCCACTCAAACACCCAAACCGGAAAGCCCCGGGGGTCCCGGGCAACTTCAGCTCAGGGTAACAAAGGTAAAAATTTTTTGCCTTTCGGCAAATGAGCATGCGTTCCGCTTTTCGCGTGTGAGCAGGCTAAAGCCCGCCCAACTTACTAAAAACTACGCGCGCTAAAGCACGCGGTACTAATTGGCGGGCTAAAGCCCGCCCAACCAGCCCGCCCAACCAGCCCGCCCAACGAACGAACAAACGAAAAACAATAAACCAACACAACCGACAACC
>JALVES010000434.1 GCA_027030635.1 Saprospiraceae bacterium
CTCCTCTCCCGGGCCCGTGTTCTTCAGGCAGGAACGCATAGGCCTCAATGGCCGCCCTTTTATGATCTATAAATTCCGCAGCATGTACACAGATGCCGAAAAGGACGGCCCCCAACTCTCCCGCGACGGCGACCCGCGCGTAACGCCCTGGGGCGCCATCATGCGCAAATGGCGCATAGACGAACTGCCGCAATTTTGGAATGTCCTCAAAGGTGACATGTCGCTGGTAGGACCGCGCCCCGAGCGCCGCTACTTCATTGAGCAAATCTCCGCCGTAGCGCCCCACTACAAACAACTCCTCAAAGTGCGCCCGGGCATCACCTCCTGGGGCCAGGTCAAATTCGGCTATGCCTCCAACTTAGATGAGATGCTCCAGCGCCTCAAATACGACATCCTCTACATCGAAAACATGTCGCTCGCACTGGATTTTAAAATCCTGTTTTACACCATCCTGGTGCTCATTCAGGGGAAAGGTAAATAAAAGAAGGCGCCTTGCGGGCGCCTTCTTTCATTCTATGCCAATTCGCCGGAGGGAATTACCAGCACCTGTCCGGGATGGATTACATCCGGATTGCTGAGCAGGGGCTGATTGGCCTCGAAGATGAGTTTGTACTTCATGGGGTCGCCGTAAAACGCTTTGGCGATTTTCGAGAGCGTGTCGCCCTTTTGTACTTCGTAATAGCGCAACTCGGCAGCCAGCGAATCCAAAGCCGGAATGCGCAGTACCTGCCCGGGATAAATCTTATCCGGATGCGTCAGCATGGGGCGATTGGCAGCAAAGATAATCGGATACTTCATGGGATCGCCATAGTGGGCCTGAGCGATTTTCGAGAGCGTATCGCCTTTGACCACCTCGTAAAAAGTGGCCTCGGGAGCGGGCTCCACCACATTCATCCGGTCATCCACATAAGCGATGCCCTCCACATTGCCCAATGCCAGGACGATCTTCTCCTTATCGGCCTGAGATTTGCAGGTGCCTTCCACGACAACCGTTTCGTCCTGGAGGTCAATGTAGAGGTTTTCTACCTCAAAGCCCAGGTCGTTCACAGCCTTATACAAGGCATCAATCTGTTCGCGACGGATTTTCTCCTTGTCTTCAGGCGTAGGCGCCTGCTCCTTCTTGCGGTTAAACAACTTAGCGCCCGCATTGCGCAAAAATGAAAAAAGTCCCATGTTTAAGTGTTTTTAGTTCGGGTTTGTCGTTTGTTTCCCGAAGTTTTGGTGTAAAAATAGCCATTCCCTCTTTGAGACTGTTATGCAATACGTGAAGTATGTATTGTTTTGATCTTTTCCAACTTACTTTTCAACTCTTCCAATTCTTTCTCCAAGTCATAATCCATCTGAAGCCCCAGCCAAAACTTTGCAGAAGTCCCAAAATATTTAGAGAGTCTCAAAGCTGTATCTGTTGTTATTCGGCCTTCACCTTTAAGGACATGCCGTATTCTGCTCTCCGAAATACCAAGCTCTTTCGACAACTTATGTGCCGAAATGCCCATAGGTTTCAGAAACTCCTCGGCCAAGACTTCGCCGGGGTGGATGTTTGTTAGTTTATTCATGATAATCTTCAATTTTCACTTGTTCTGCATGACCATTTACCCATAAAAAGGTAATTCTCCACTGTTTATTAATTCTAAGTGAATATAGGCCTTTCCTATTGCCTTTTAATTGCTTCAACCGATTTGCGGGTGGAATTCGCAAATCATTAATAGTTTGGGCGTTATTAATCATTCTAAGCTTTCTCCTCGCTACTTGTTGAATATCAGCAGGTAGCTTATTAGAACGGATACCCTCCCAAATGCTTTTTGTCTCCTTGCTTGCGAATGACTTTATCACGCAGATTTACTAAGCATTAAAAATGCAGGCACTTGCTGCCTGGTTTAGGGATGCTAAAAAATCAGCACCTCTTTCTCAAGAGCAAAGATAAAGAAATTACAGATTCCAGACAAACAAAAAAGGGGAGCGCTTCGCGCTCCCCTTTTCCTGCAGTCAGGAAGAGTCTTTCTTACAGGGCAATCAGCGGTGCGATCACCAGGGCCACTACGGACATCAGCTTGAGCAGGATGTTCAGAGAGGGGCCGGAGGTGTCTTTGAAGGGGTCGCCTACAGTATCGCCTACTACGGCAGCTTTGTAGGGTTTAGAGCCCTTTTTGTAGAGCGTTCCGTCAAGCGTCACGCCATCTTCGAACATCTTCTTGGCATTGTCCCAGGCGCCGCCGGCATTGGATTGGAAGATGGCCATGAGGACACCGGTAACCGTTACGCCGGCCAGAAGGCCGCCCAGCATTTCGGCGCCGCCCAAAAAGCCGATGAGTACGGGTGTAATTACGGCCAGAAGGCCGGGAACGATCATTTGGCGAATGGAGGCCTTTGTGGAAATCTCCACGCATTTCTCGTATTCGGCCTTACCGTCGGCGGCCTCGAAGGTCGTCTGGTCTTCTTTGGACCATTCGCTGAAAGGCTTTTCGTCGTACTTGCGCATCAAATTCAAAGCGGCTTTCAACTCGGGAATGCTGTTGAACTGACGACGCACCTCATCAATCATCTGGCTGGCAGCCTTGCCCACAGCATCCATGGCGAGAGAAGAAAAGAGGAAGGGCATCATACCGCCCAGCAACAAACCGGCCATAACCGTCGGATTGGATACGTCAATGGAGCTCACATTCGCCGTCTCCATAAAAGCGGCAAACAGGGCCAAAGCCGTCAGGGCAGCAGAGCCAATGGCGAAACCTTTGCCGATAGCCGCCGTGGTGTTGCCCACGGCGTCCAACTTATCGGTATGGCCACGCACTTCCTTGGGCAGATCGGCCATCTCGGCAATGCCTCCGGCATTGTCGGAAATGGGGCCGTAAGCATCTACAGCCAACTGAATGCCCGTATTGGAAAGCATGCCCACAGCAGCAATGGCAATGCCATACAAACCTGCAAAGTGGTATGCGCCCAGGATAGCCGCAGCCAAAACAACAATGGGCAAAGCCGTAGATTGCATACCCACGCCCAAACCCGCGATGATGTTGGTCGCTTCACCCGTCTTGGATGCCTTGACGATCTTCCACACAGGCTTGGTACCTGTACCTGTATATTTCTCTGTGATCAAGCCGATCAGCAAGCCGCCTACCAGGCCGAAGATTACAGCCCAAAACACACCGAGGGCGTTGTAGCTGCGCTCACCCACTTTCCAGCCACCATCGGGCAGCATGTACTGAATGATGAAGTAAGTGGCTGCAATCATCAAAAGCGAAGAGAGCAATTCTCCTGTGTTCAAAGCCTTCTGCGGATCGCCGTTGGGCCCTACCTTCACGAAAAAGGTACCGATGATAGAAGTAAGAATGCCCACACCGGCCAGCACCAGGGGCAACAACACGGCATTCAAACCGCCAAAGTCGTTGGTCTGCTCAAAACCGTTGAGACCAATAAAAGTGGCACCCAGTACCATCGTACCAATGATAGAGCCTACATAAGATTCAAACAAGTCGGCACCCATGCCGGCCACGTCGCCCACGTTATCGCCTACGTTGTCGGCAATGGTGGCAGGATTCAAAGGGTGGTCTTCGGGTATGCCGGCTTCCACCTTACCCACGAGGTCGGCGCCTACATCGGCAGCCTTGGTGTAAATGCCTCCGCCCACACGGGCAAACAGAGCAATGGAAGAAGCACCAAAAGAAAATCCGGTAAGCACCGTAATGACTTTAACTACGTCCCAGCCCATGCCTGAATAGACGAGAAACAAAGCGCCCAAGCCCAACACGCCCAAGCCAACTACACCCAGGCCCATCACAGAACCTCCGGCAAAAGCCACCTCAAGGGCTTTGTTCAAACCCGTGCGGGCAGCATGCGTAGTGCGCACATTCGCCTTCGTAGCGACCTTCATACCGATAAAGCCCGCCAGAGCAGAACAAAATGCCCCCAGTATAAAAGATGCGGCAACCAAAGGAGAAGAACCTTCAGCACGACCGCTTATTGCCAGCAAAACAGCCACTGCCGCCACAAAGAAAATCAATACGCGATATTCCGCTTTCAAAAAGGCCATGGCACCCGCTGCAATATGCTTCGCAATTCCCTTCATGCGCTCCGTCCCCGCATCCTGCTTCGAGACCCATGACGATTTCCAGGCCGTATATAAAAGGCCCAAGAGGCCCAGTACGGGCACTGAATACATAATAATGTCTTTCATTTTGCTTAGTTTTGAGTTTAGCGGCGCAAAGCTACGTCAAAAAAAGCAAATAAAAAGGGGAAAGTGCTTGCAGCACTTTCCCCTTTTTTGCCGAAAGCTCCTTTACATCCTCAAATCTTCCACATAACAATCGGGGCAGTACGCTTTTTTCCAGCGAAAAGTCTCTACGGGATAGATTTCATTTGCCGAAAGGCTACTCAAAACCAAGCCCACGCGGGTGCCGTCTTTGTAGAAAGTGCGGAGCTGCAAAATTTCTTTGGATTGCCTGTCAATGGTCAGGCGCAGCTTGGCGATGTCGGAACCGGAGTCTTTGGGTTTAAATTCGATCTGTGCCAGCTTGCGGCCCTTTTCGGTAAACTCGTTGGTCAGGGCATATTCGTACTCGTCAGACTGGTAAATCTCCAGAAAATCGCGGGGCGAAAGGATGCCCTCTTCCTCCTCATCCACATCGTTGATCTGCACTTCGCCCTCTTCTTTGAGGTAGAGCCACAGCGCCTTGCCATCGCAATAAATGTTGCGATCGGGCAACTGGACGAAGTATTGCTCGCCCTGCTGAATCATCTTGCCCGACTGAATCTGACGTTCCTCTCCGGGCACTTCAATGATGAGCTGAAAATCTATACTGAGCGACTTATAGCTCTCGTATTTCTTTTTGACCTCATCCAACAAGGCCTTGGCGCGGGGGTCTGCATCAGCAGCAAAAAGGACCTGGCCGGCCAACAAAAATAAGAGCAGGGAAATCAGGTTTTTCATGTTTTTACGGTTTTTACAGCGATTAAACGGCAGCCCCCTGCGGAATATTTGACAAAAAGGCGTCCAAAAGGGTGTTAATTTTTTGCGAATGACTTATCTTTACCCCAAACAAAACTTAAAACACCATGTATCAGAAAATTGAACAACTCTTGGAAGAAGGATATTCCTTTTCCATTTCCAAAACCCTCTCCAAGGCCTGGCAACTGACCAAAAAATCGTGGGCGTTTTACCTGGGTTTCTTTTTCCTCGTTATGATGATGGCGGGCATAGCTGCTGCCATTCCTTTTGTAGGAATCTTTATGCTCTATCTCCTCGTATATCCCGCAGCCATAGCGGGGATTGCCCTGTATGCAGAGCGCGCTCTGCATGGGAAACCCACTGAGTTTGGCACTTTCTTTGACGGCTTCCAACACCTGCGGCAAATGATTCCCTTTATGGTAATCATGTATGTCTTTCAGCTCGTGGCGTCCATACCCATGCTGATTGTTTTCAGCAAAACAGGTATGCTTGAGTTTTATCAGGCTGCCTGGAGCGGCAACTATGAAGCCATGCAGGAAACTGCAATGATGATGGGCGCTTATGCAATGAGCGGAACAGACTTTATTTTATATCTGCTTTCGTTCCTCCTTTCCATAGTTGTCGGTGTCTTGTATTGGTGGGCGCCCTATTTCATCCTCTTCCACGGTATGGGGTTTTGGCAGGCCATGGAAAGCAGCCGCAAGCTGGTCATGCGGGCATTTGGCAAGCATTTCGGGCTGATGCTCATCATGATTGGCTTTATGCTGCTCATAGGAATTGCTTTTGTCGTGCTCAGCGGCGTGCTTATGTTTGGCGGAGCGGTGAGCGTACTCCTCCTTGTGGCGGTATTCCTGATCACAATCTTCCTCGTAGCAACGACCTTCATGCTGTCTCCCCTTGTCTCTTTCGACACCGTGATCGGCACCCGCGAAGAAGGCGAGGAAGATGTGGATTTGACACAGCATCTTGTGGGATAAGGACATTGGTTCATTAAACCTTTTGTACATTCTTTCATCCTAAAGCCGACAACACATTTTCCGAACCAAAAAACCTGCATGATGAAAACTACTTCTTTTCTTTCTGCACTGCTCCTCTCCCTCTTCCTTTTGGGCGGTTGCGCCACCAAAACGGTGGTCGTGAAAACGGCGCCGCCACCACCCAAAAAAGAGCATCGCGCCAAGTGCGGCCCCCGCTACGTCTGGGTAGCCGGCCATTGGAGTTGGAACGGCCATCGCTACGTCTGGGTTGCCGGCCACTGCAAGCGCAAGAAGCGCGGCCACCACTGGGTACCCGGCCACTGGAAGAAAACGCCCGGCGGCTGGAAGTGGGTCCCGGGCCATTGGAGTTAAACGCGCCATTTTTTCAACCTGCCCCATCCCGCTGCCACCGGACTGAACAGCAGCAAGTAAAACAACAGCAAAAACTCCAACAAAGGCCAGAGCTTCCACAAATCCGCCTGGCTGAGGCGCCTGCAAAGGCGGGCCGCTATGGGCAGCACAAAGAGGTAGCGCAACAAAAGCACTCCCCCCGCTTCCAAAGGGAAAAAAGGCAGAAGAACATACGCACCCCCCAACTGCAGTACCAGACTAAGTGAAAACAACCCCAATAAGACTTGGTCTCGGAATTTGTATTTTCGGGCGGCACTCAGGTGTCGCCTTTTTTGTTGCAACCAGGTTTTTAAAGTCGGCGGCGCCACCGTCCAAACAAAGCTCTCCGGCTGCAGGCAAACAGCATAATTACCCCTGCTCACTGCCTGCTGCACAAAGAGGTCGTCATCGCCATAAGGCAGGTCGCCATGTGCCTCAAAGCCCCCCGTTTCGCGGTACAGCTTTCGGGTGTAGGCCAGATTTCGCCCCACGCCCATGTAGGCCATTCGCCTTTCGGCAAATGAAAGATACTGCATGGCCGTCCATAAACCTTCAAAGCGCTGGAAAGCATTCAACAACCCTTTCCGCTTTTCAAACGGACTGTACCCCAAAACCAAATCTCTGCCCGCCGCCAAAGGCCCCGCCATGCAGGCCGCCCAGGTGTCCGAAGCAGGCCTGCAATCGGCATCGGTCAACAAAAAACAATCATATTTGGCGTTTTCAATGCCAACTGCCAAAGCATGTTTTTTACCACTGCCCGCAGGCTTCGGCCCCTCAAGAGCAAGCAGCCGCAAAACCCCTTGCGCCGCCTGCTGCCGAAGACAAACGGAAGCCGTATCATCCGTAGAGTGGTCATCCACAATCAACAGCTCCCAGTCGGCGGAATACTGCTGTTGCAGCCAGTGCGGAATGTGCTCTGCCAGAGCCTCCTCCTCATTGTGCGCACAAACAATGACGGACAAAGGCGGGAGCCCGGCCTCTCTTTTCTCACCAC
>JALVES010000435.1 GCA_027030635.1 Saprospiraceae bacterium
TCCACCGCAAGCTCATCCACCTCCCGTTTCTCCGTAGAGAAGTTGACTCCCATGAGGATGATCTTTTTGCCCGTGTCGCGGTACTTATCAACATAGCCTCTGTCTTTGAGTTGTTCTAAGGCTTCCTGAGCCGAGCGATTTAATTTAAACTCGAAGCAGTAAATTTTGTCGTCAAGTATCACGACGGTATCGGCCCGGCCTCGGGCGGTGCTGACTTCGCTGTGTACGTCCAAGCCCATGTACTTAAAAAACAGGTGGACGATGGCATGATAAAACTTTTCCGTCTCCTGATGCAATTGATACGGCAGACTGTAGAGCAGGATGTTGAAGACTTCTCTGACTTTCTCAAAATCTTCCTGCTCCAGAGCATCAGCCACGTCGAGGGCGTAGGCGCGCACCTGAGTGGCCGAGGTATTGCTGAAGGCATGTACCAGATACTCCAGCATGGATTTTTTAACCTCGCGATTGGGATAGCCCAGGGTATAGAGCTCCCGCCTGGCATCATATTTTTTGATGGTCAGGTAGCCCGTCTGAAACAGCAGGGTGATGATGTCTATATGTTCAATCCCAAAGGAGTCAAAAGCTGCATCACCCACCTTTACATCGTCAAAGTCATAATAGATTTCTTTGCGAATCAGATTGATGAGGAAGGTTGGCGTAGCGGTTTTGAACCAGTAGTTCATAAAAACACGCTTGGTAAAGAAATTGAGTACGGAAAAAGGATTGTACACAAAATCCACGCCATTCCAGCTATAGCCATTGTACCAACGTCGTATTTCATCTATCAATTCCTGCTCTGACAATTGGAGCTTTCGGGCCGTAAACGCTATGTGCTCTGAAAAAAAATGTTCCAACTCTTCCTGTGTATAACCGAGCAAAGTGTTGCTCCTGTCGTCTTGCAAACTCAGGTCATCCAAATTGTTCAAATCCGAAAAAATACTCACGCGACTGAACTTGGATACGCCCGTGATGAACAACATGCGAATATAAGGATCGCTGTCCTTAATCACCGAATAAAAAGTCTTAAGTACCTGCTGGTTTTCTTTAGCCTGTGCTATCTTCTCTCCGAGGTAATCTATAATAGGCTTATCGTACTCGTCTATGAGCAAAACCACTTTCCCTTTTTTTGCCGCAAGGCTTACAAAAATTTCTCTGAATTTCTTTTCCAGCGCCTCTTCCTCCACTCCGAGATGATGCTCTTCTATGACCTCATCGAGGAATTCATGCAAAGCTCTTTCCAACCCCAAAGACTTATACCCCAGACTGCTGAAGCGGATATGTATAACCGGATTGGTCTTCTCCCAATCCCAGTGGTCTTCTATCCAAAGCCCCTCAAACAACTCTTTGCTGCCCTCAAACAGCGCCTTAAACGTGCTCACCAGCAAAGACTTGCCAAAACGGCGGGGGCGGGAGAGAAAGTAGTAGCCGCTCTGGGTAGCCAACTCATAAACATAGCGCGTCTTGTCTATGTAAAGGTAGTCTCCCTCACGAATCTTTCGAAAAGCCTGTATGCCTACGGGTAGTTTTTGCATGGAACAAAGATAGGGATTTAATGGGGAATGGAGAATGGAAAATTGAAAATTGAAAATGGAGAATGACCCAATGAAAAGTTCAAGGACAGGCCCCCTTTGAATAACGAATAACGATTAACGATCAACGATTTTTGATTTTTGATTTGGGATTAACCAAAGGATCAGGGAGTCCGCCTCACAAAACCCAAAGCCAGAAGCCAAATCCCCACCTCCCGACTTTGCAAAGCCTCTCACCCCCACCCACTTTGGGCAACCCAAGCCCGCCTCATAAAACGGGGCATCGTGTTAAACGGGTCTAAAAATCTGTCAGATTGAGCCTGCCTGCTGCCGGGGCACCGGCAGGCAGGTTCTATCACGTCACGATTATCACGCCTTATTTCTCGCAAAAACGCAAAGAAAATTGGATTCACATCCGGAAGGTACAGCTCAACGACTACAGCCGTTTTTCCCTGCAAATTTGGCCATATAAGACGCTAAGGAGCCCGTTTCTAAGCATGATTGGGCTATGATTGTCACGATTGTCACGCGTTACGTTCATCACGTTCATCACATTTCACCCCACCACGCCCAAAAACAACGCTAAACGATAAACAACAAACAATAAACCAACGCGCCCGACAACCGACAACAGACAACCGACAACAGACAACAGACAACAGACAACAGACAACAGACAACAGACAACAGACAACAGACAACAGACAACAGACAACAGACAACAGACAACAGACAACAGACAACCTACCCCTTCAACCCAATCTCCCTCAACCGCTCATCCAGATATGCTCCGGCTGTGATGGGCTCGTATTGCAGGGGGCTTTCTTCGGTAACGCATTGGGGCAGGCAGCTGAGGTCCATTTCGCTGCGGGGGTGCAGGAAGAAGGGGATGGACAAACGCGGCTCGTGCCAGCGCTCGCGCGGCGGATTCACCACGCGGTGGGTGGTCGAAGGCAGGAAGTTGTTGGTCAGGCGTTGGAGCATGTCGCCGGCATTGATGACGATTTCGTCTTCGGCCGGCATGGCTTCTATCCATTCGCCGGATTGATTCTGCACCTGCAGGCCGCCGGCAGAGGCGCCTACCAGCAGGGTGATGAGGTTGATGTCCTCGTGCTGCTCGGCGCGGATGGCGGAGTCCGGCTCCTCCGTAATGGGCGGATAGTAGATGCTGCGCAGGATGCTGTTGCCGTGATGGATTTTGGCGTCGAAATAATCCCGCTCCAGGCCGAGGTACTCCGCAATGGCCCGCAGCAGCTTGCCTCCCGTCAGCTCAAAGACGCGATAGAGGGCGATGCCCGTCGGTACAAAATCGGGTACTTCCTCCACAAAGACGTTATCGGGATATTCCGACTTAATGGGGTCGTCATCCTCAATCTCCTGGCCAATTTGAAAAAACTCCTTCAAATCAGGCTTCTCAAACCCCTTGGCGTGCTCGCGCCCAAAAGAAGTGTAGCCCCGCTGCCCGGCCAGGCCCGGCACTTCGTATTTGCGCTTCACCTCCTCCGGCAGGGCAAAAAAGGCTTCCGACAGAGCGTAAAAGCGGTCCACCAGTTTTTTCGGGATGCCGTGGTTTTTGACCACCACAAATCCTATTTGCCGAAAGGCGTCTCCTATCTCAGCTACAAATTCGGCACGCTCGCGCTCATCTCCGGCGACGTACTTGTGCAAATTGACAAGGGGAATCTTTTTCATATCTTTGCTTTTGAAAATCAACGGCTACTGCTACCATGAGTCAACGCAAAAATAAGAAAATAAAGTCAAAAAAAGGCAAGCCTTCCGCTTCCGCAAAACCCTCTGCTGCCGCAAAACCGGCGCTGCGCCCCTATGCCCTGCTGCTCTTCGCGCTCTCCCTGCTGCTCTACGCCAACAGTTTTAAAAACGACTTTGCCCTCGACGACGCCATCGTCATCACCCAAAATGAATTTACCACCCGAGGCGTCGCCGGCATCCCCGGACTGCTCAAATACGACACCTTCCGCGGTTTTTTCAAAGAGGCCGGCAAAGACAAACTCGTCTCCGGCGGACGCTACCGCCCCGCATCGCCCGTCTTCTTCGCGCTCATGGTACAAGTCTTCGGACTCAAGCCCCTCCCATTTCACATCGCAAACGCAATTTTTTATGCACTGAGTGTCGTCCTGTTGTTTTATTTGTTTTTTATCTGGCTTTCGCCAAATGAGAAAGAGGGCAAAAAAACCAAAAGCCTGGCGCTGAGCTTTGGCACGGCCCTGCTCTTTGCCGTTCATCCCGTACACACGGAGGTGGTGGCCAACATCAAGGGCTTAGACGAAATCTTCGCCCTGCTCGGCAGCCTGGGGACGGCCTGGCTCATCACCAAAGCCGCCGACCAAAAACGCATGATGCCCGCCTTGGCTGCCGCCCTTGTGTTTTTTGCAGCTTTATTGTCTAAGGAAAACAGCATCACCTTTCTCGGCATCATACCGCTGGCGCTTTACTTCTTCCGCCCGAAGCTGCGCCCCGCCCAAATGCTCAAATACCTCGCCCCCCTCGGAGCGGCGACCATCGCCTTCCTCCTCCTGCGCGGCAGCATCCTCGGCTGGAGCCTGGGCGAACCTGTCAGAGAACTGCTCAACAACCCCTTCCTGAAATGGAATGGCCAGACTTACGTACCTTACAGCACCGCGGAAAAAATGGCTACCATATTCCACACCCTGTTGGAATACCTGCGGCTGCTCTTCGTCCCCCACCCGCTTACGCATGACTATTACCCGCATCACATCAGGCTGCACAGCTTCACCTCCCCGACAGCGCTCCTCGGATTGCTCGCCTACCTCGGCCTGGCCGCCTATGCCGTTTGGGGCAGTCTGCGGCGCCACCGCCCTGCTTTTGGCGTAGCCTGGTACTTGATGAGCTTGTCTATCGTATCTAACATCGTTTTTCCGGTTGGCGTATTCATGTCGGAGCGCTTTTTGTACATGCCCTCCGCGGGCTTCGCCTTTGTGTTGGCCTGGATTTTATATCGCCTTTTCGGCAAATCGCCACAGCTCTACAGGCTCCCCAAAACCTACCTGCTCAGCCTGGGCCTCATCGCCCTGCTCTTTGGCCTCAAGACCATCAGCCGCAACCCCGCCTGGAAAGACGACTATACCCTCTTCTCCACCGACATCCGCGTCTCCTCAAACAGCGCCAAGCTCCAAAATTCCCTCGGCGGCAAAATGGTCGAACGCGCCCAAACCTTAGATGACGAGCAAAAACGCCTCGCCCTCATCCGAAAGGCAGTGCCGCATTTCCAAAAAGCCATTGAACTACACCCCTTCTTCAAAAATGCCTACCTCCAACTCGGCAATGCCTGGGTTTACCTCGGCAAATACGAAGAAGCCATCTCCGGCTACGACCAGGCCCTGCGCATAGACCCCGACTACGTCGAAGCCCTCACCAACAAAGGCGTAGCCCTCAGCGCCCTGCATCGCTACGACCAAGCCCTCGCCCTCTACGAGCAGGCCCTGAAAACAAAACCCTCCTATGCCGACGCCCGCCAAAGAAAAATCTCCACCCTGCGCGAAGCCGGCCGTCACTACGGCCAACAGGGCCAGCTCGACAAAGCCCTCTCCTACCTCCTCCTCGCCGAAAAAGAAGCGCCCGAAGACTTTACCATCCTGCACCTCCTCGGCATCGCCTATGCCAGCGGCGGCCAGGCACAAAAAGCCATCCAATATTTCCAAAAAGCCCTGGAATACGCCCGGGGAAAAGACGCCGCCATCATCTACTACGACCTCGGCAGCACCTATTACAATATGGGCGATGCGGAAAAGGGGCAGGAATTCCATCAAAAGGCGGTTGCGTTGAATCCGGAATTGGGCAGGTAAACATATCCCACAGACTGTCCTTTTTTTGCTCCCCAAAAGAGCCGACCTTGCCCCCGAATTGAAACTACCTTTCTTAACCCAAAACACTTTCAGCCATGTTTGGAATTTACAGTTTTTACCGAAGCAAATGAGCAAAGGGAGGCGGGGTGGCAAGGCCCTGCCTTCCATCCCACAGCCCTGCAAGCATTAGAAGAGCGGAAAAGTTGCATAAGTCGGATAAAAGTGGTAGCTTTGCAGCGAAGTTGCATGCAAAGACTTGTCTTTTTAATCACGCACACCCTGAAATGGCAAAAGATTCATGAAGATATACACACCAACCGAAAGCAAAGAAAACAAAGTGTCAGACCTTTTTTATGAATATAAATTAGGCGCAAAACCATTCTTAAAGTGGGTTGGCGGCAAACGACAACTTTTAAGTCAATTTAACGATCTTTATCCAATCGAATTAAAATTAAAAAAAATCAAAAACTACTACGAACCTTTCGTGGGCGGTGGAGCAGTTTTTTTTGACATTGCCCAAAACTATGAAGTGGAAAACGCCTTCTTATACGACATCAATGGCGAATTGATCCTGACCTATAAGGTAATCCAAAGGGATGTATCTAAACTCATTGAACTTCTATACAAGCATGAAAAACAATACAAAAAACTCGACAACGAAAAGAGGAAGAAATACTATTACGAAGTAAGAGAAAAGTACAACACAGAAAGATTCAATATTGATTACAACAAATATTCCGAAAACTGGATACCCAGAGCTGCACAAACAATCTTTTTAAACAAAACCTGCTTTAACGGCTTATTCAGATTTAATTCAAAAGGCGGATTTAATTCACCCGTAGGACGCTACAAAAACCCGAAAATTTTAGACAAGTCCAACTTGCTCAATGTATCAAAGCTACTCGAAATTGCAACCATCAAAAAAGCCGATTTCAGAGAAGTCAAAAATGACATAAAGAACAACTCCTTCGTCTATTTTGACCCTCCATACAGACCAATAAGCAAAACTTCAAACTTCACCTCATACAGCAAGTTTAATTTTCAAGACCATGAGCAGTTGCAGCTTGCAAAATTGTTTCACGAACTCGATCTACAAGGACACAAACTCATGCTAAGCAATTCAGACCCCAAAAACACAGACCCAAACGATGACTTTTTTGAAACCATTTATGCAAAGTTCAACATCACAAGAGTTGACGCCAAAAGGTCTATCAATTCTGACGGCAATAAAAGAAACTCAATCAAGGAAATTGTAGTAACAAACTACTAAAATGAAAAAAGGAAGAAGCGCAAACATCACCGGAAACCAGCTCGAGGTTGCTGTCCAATCAGTTTTATCGAACAAGGGGTTCGAAATTGAAATGTATCGCAAATGGGCAAAGAACCCCGAAAATTATGGAAAAGAGCTACTCTTAAAAAACGTCCCGTTTGAAACAATATATGGCCACAAAGGAAACACAGAATTCTTATTGATTTCAGAAAAATACAATTTGCGAATACGCATCGAATGTAAATGGCAACAAAGCTCGGGCTCTGTAGATGAAAAACTACCATACCTATACCTAAACACAATCGAAGCAATGCCGGAAAAAGACATCATGATTTTAATTGATGGAGAAGGATTTAAGAAAGGAGCAAAAACCTGGTTAAGAAATGCTGCAAAGCAAAAACTTTACACAGACGAAACCAATAACGACACCAATGTTATGGTTTTTTCACTATCAGAATTTTTCACCTGGGCAAATAAAACTTTTAACCAATAACAAACACATACCCCCCCATTTTCCGTACATTTACCCTCATGAATGACACTTTCATACGCAAACTGTATCAGGAGCACCTGCACGCGCGGGTATTGCCTTCGCCCGATGAGGCCAGCGATTGGCTGCATTGCCTGCTGGCCTGGCTCTTTCCG
>JALVES010000436.1 GCA_027030635.1 Saprospiraceae bacterium
AACAGCATCATCCTCATGGGCAATTTCGTCACGGGCGCAGGCAACGCCTGCCCTACGGTTACCAATACCGGCAACAACCCGCCCGTAGCCAATGCCGGAGCCGATTACACCATCCCCAAATCCACACCCTTTGTGCTCCAGGGTACAGGCTCAGACCCCGACGGAGATGCCCTGACCTACTGCTGGGAACAATACGACAAACAGGTAGCCCCCATGCCCCCACAGGCCGGCAGTACCACAGGCCCCGCATTCCGCTCTTTCGGACCGACCAGCTCCAACATGCGCTACCTGCCCGAATTAGACGCCGTAGTCAACAACACCTCCCCCACCTGGGAAGTGCTCGCCAATACAGGGCGCACCTATACCTTCCGCCTTACCGTTCGCGACAACTTCGCCGGAGCCGGCTGTACCGACGACGATGAAATGATCGTTACGGTAGATGGCAGCAGCGGCCCCTTCCTCGTCACAACGCCCAACAGCACGGCCGTCAACTGGACCGCCGGCACCATGGAAGCCGTTACCTGGGATGTAGCCGGCACCAATGGCGGCGCCGTCAACACCCCCAATGTGGACATCCTCCTCTCCCTCGATGGAGGTTATACCTACCCCGTTATCCTCGCAACAGCCGTACCCAACGACGGCTCCGAAATGGTACTGGTACCCAACATGCCCACCGACTCGGCCCGCGTGCAAGTCAGAGGCTCCGGCAACATCTTCTACGACATCTCCGATGCAAACTTCTCCATCACCGGAGGCAATGACAACGACTTCACCGTCTCTATTGCCAACCCACAAATAGAAGTTTGCCAGGGACTCCCCGCCGGCACCGTAGTCAACATCGGCATTGTCGGAGCCTATTCCGGCGACGTCTCTCTGTCCGCCAACGGCTTGCCTGCAAGCCTGAGCGTCAGCTTTACGCCCAATCCCGTTGCAGCCCCGGGAATAAGTGAGATGGTCATTGACAATACCGCCTCGGTAAGCCCGGGTTCCTATCCCTTTGAAGTCAGCGGCACCGATGGCACCAACACCCATATCGCCAATGGCACGCTCATCATCCTGCCCGGAGCGCCGGCACAGGTAGCGCTTATCGCACCCGCAAACGAAACGACCAATGTTCCTCCCGCACCAAGCCTCAGTTGGGCTGCAGTCCCGAATGCGAGCATGTACTATGTAGAACTCGCCACCGACAGCCTGTTCTCCAATGTAGTAGAAAGTGCAAACACCGCCGACACCACCTACAACGCAGGCCCGCTCATGCCCGACTCTACCTACTACTGGCATGTGGCTGCACAAAACAACTGTGGTGTATCAGACTTCCAAACGGCCTTCTCTTTCACTGTTGGACCTATAGAACCCGGCGAATGCCTGCCCCCCATCAACACCACGGCCACGACCACGGCCAATACAGCCTATATCACCTGGCCGGCTATGTTCGCCGCAGAAAAATACGTCATCCGCTATCGCCCCGCAGGCACGACTACCTGGAAAAGACGCAACACCCCGGCCAACTTCATCACGCTCGTCAACCTTATGCCCGCAACGGAGTACGAATATCAAATACGCGTGCGCTGCGAAACCGGCCTGACAGATTGGTCCGAACTCTTCTTTTTCACAACCCAGGAAGGCATGGATGAAACCGAATGCACCAACCTCATACCTAATGAACCGGTGCAAACGACACCCAATACAGCCCTAATCACCTGGCAGGCAGTCCCCGACGCACTGTTCTATCGCATCGCCTATCGCGTAGCAGGAACAGATGACCCCTGGAAGCGCATCAACAGCCCCGACACCATAGCCTTCATCGGCAACCTCAGCCCGCAAACGGAATACGAGTACATCGTCAAAACGCTTTGCGTCTTTGGCTGGACGCCCTGGTCTGATACCTATTTCTTCACCACTGCCGGCGTTCTGCTCAATCAAGAACAAAATTCCGTAAGCATAAGCAGTGTTACCGCCCAAACAGATCGTACCCAAAGCCACGCAACCGAAAACCTGAGGCTCTTCCCCAATCCTGCAACGGATCAACTTACCATCCAATGGCCCTGTCAAAACGCCAATGCGGAAGTCAGCATCAGCATTCGCAATCTGTCAGGCAAATTGCTCTACGCTTCTTACAGCACGCAAAATGAGCTGGAAATCAGCCTCGACAAATGGCCCGCAGGCATCTACATCCTGCAACTTACACGCGAAGGACAAGCGCCCCTCATCAGGCGCTTTGTAAAAGAGTAAGAACCTGATCGGCTTTTTAGTGTTCATAAAAAAAGTGCGTCACTCTGTGACGCACTTTTTTTATGAACAAATCAACAAGCAAAAATTAAAACAACAACTTCACCACCTCTTCCCGCTTTGCCCGGCTTACGGGAATGCGATCAGCACCCAACTCCAACATATTTCCTTCTAAGCCCGTAACCCGATTGCAGGCAATGATGTAGGATTTATGAACACGCATAAAATGGCCTTTCGGCAAAATCTCCTCCAGCGTTTTCATCCGCTCAAGCACGACGTATTTTCCCTCTTCGCAGTGAATGCGCACATACTCCTTCAAGCCCTCCACATAACGTATCTCCCGAAACCATATCTTCCGCATTTTCCCGTCTGCCTTGACAGCCATATAATCTTTGGTTCCTTCCAAAAGCTGCTGTGCTCCAATGCCTGAGGGAGCTTTACTGGCCATGGCATTCCGCGCCTTATTCACGGCTTTCAAAAACCGCTCAAAAGAAAAGGGCTTGAGCAGATAATCCACTGCATCCAGATCAAAAGCCTCCGTCGCATAATCCGCATAAGCTGTTGTGAATACCGTCTGAGGCGGATGCGGCAAAGCCTTTAACAGGTTATTTCCCGCAAGCGTCGGCATCTGTATATCCAAAAACAACAGATCAACCGTCTGCTCCTGCAAAACCTTCAGAGCCTCTATAGGCGACTTCAAAAAACCCACCGGCTCCAAATCCGGCACCTGAGAAATAAATTCCTTCAGCAACTGCAAGGCCAAATACTCGTCGTCAACACATAGAACTCTCATCGTATTTTAATTTTTATCATAAAAAAGGACACTCAACACTCACCCGGCCAGCGGCAACTTCAATTTCACTTCAAACATCGCTTCCTCTTCCACCACCTCAAACACATGTGCATCGGGATATCTCAAGCGGAGGCGCTTACGCATATTGCTAAGACCGACTCCGCCAACCTTGTCTTTTTGCTCATGCTGCCTGTCCACACTGTTGCGAGCCTCAAACCAAAGGTGATCGTCTTCTACGCGCAGTTTAATATGCGCATAAGCATCTTCATTCATGTCAAAATCGCAATGCTTAAAGCAATTCTCCACCAAAGGCATGAGCATGAGAGGCTCCACTTTTTTGCCCGCCAGTTCACCGGAATAGGTGAAAGTCAGATTCACCTCCTGCTCCATGCGCATTTTAAATAAATTGATAAACTCCTCGAGATGCCTGACCTCTTTTTCCAAAGACACACTGTCTTTGGCGCCATCGTAAATCACATAGCGCAACAACTCAGACAAGCGCAAGACCATATCAGCCGTCTTCGGCGAACCGGTAACAGCCAAAGCATAAATATTATTCAGCGTGTTAAAAAGAAAATGGGGGTTGATCTGCGCTTTGAGGAATTGCAATTCAGCTTCGCTGCGCTCCTGCTCCAAACGCTGTTTGACAGCCTCCTTGCGATAGTAATACTGCAGCAAAGCATAAAAAATGCTGACCATCAAAATAGACACATTCGTAACAAAGGCCGCAATCAACAAGGCCGTATTCATGGAAAGCCGGGGAAGGCGGGCAGGCAACAACGTCAACTGCATATTGAAATGGGCACGCAAAAAAGCCGTTGCCAAAAACAAGCCCGCCAAATAGACCGCATAAGCCCAATAACGCTGTTTGAAAAAGAACCTCCTCAGCAAAAACAAATTGACATAGAAAACCACCGCCAACAAACCGATATTTAAAACAGAGCGCAACAGCAACAAATCCCAGGGCAGTTGCCCGAGAAAAGCCATGGTATGCAAGCCCAATGCCACCAGCCATATCGCTACGTGCAAAAGCAAACGCACTCCCCGACGATTTAAAAGAGGTATCTGATTTTCTCCAGAAAGCATGTCTATTCGTTTTAGAGGCCCTAAATATAGCAGCTCAATCAGGGAACAGAAACTTCCATTCAACAAACCGCTGCTCCTTGCCTACCAATGGCACAATATACCACATATAGCCTTTTTCGATCCGGCTTTCGCCAAATGTTGAAAAAGCCGCTCCATAGGTTGAAAGAATTTGCACACAGTGGCACACCGCCCTTCCTTTGCCCCTGCAATCACCGAAGAAGCCCTTTTCGAATCTTCGGTGAAACAAAAAACCAAATGATTCACACACACCCTTTTAAACTTTAAAACCTGAACGACCATGAAAGCAAATTGGAAAATCATCGCCCTGTTCTTTGGTGCCACAGTCCTGGCCTTCACCGCCTGCCGGCCCGAAGACACCACGCCCGAACCCGAAGCCAAAGTCGCCTCAGAAGAGGATGTCGTTGACATGATCGAAGGCTCCGTAAGCGACGAAACCGGCGGCCTCGAGCAGGAAGTTGCCGAAATGGCTACCATTGCCGACGACTACGTCTATAAAGGCCTGCTCGACACCCCCTGCGAAGAAGAACGCGACACCAGCTTCACCTATGACTATCAAGGCAACCTCGTCTCTGCCAGCTATGCCACCAACAGCACTTTCATCCTCCACTGCAATGATGTGGACTTCCCCGTCGCTATGGACTTTACCACTTCCACCACCGGCACCTACACAACCCCCCGCATAGTCTCCTCAGACAGCGGCTCCTCCGCCTGGAATGTGGACAACCTCCTCAACGGTACAGACTATATCGTCAATGGCACCTATCAACGCTCCGGAACCCAGGAATCGCAAGTGGGCAACCAATACACCTTCAACTCCACCCTGGATTTTGAGCTGGAAAACCTCAACATCAACAAGGGCAACTACCAGATAGACAGCGGCATGGCTACTTTCACCATCACCGCAGAAGTCGAAGGTGGCGAAAGCCGTACTTTCGAAGGCACCATCGTCTTCCTTGGAAACCAGGCCGCAGATGTCATCATCAATGGCACGACCTACCCCATAGAATGGTAAAATGCACTCCATAGAGACGAGGCTCCGCCTCGTCTCTAAACCGCACAAATACTCAACAATAAAATCCCAAGACCCATGAAATACCTCTTAGATCACTACGGTTTCTTTCAGGCATGGCTCCTCACCGGCACACTCTTTTACCTGCGCTACCTGCTGGCTGCCGGATTGACGTTCCTGGTTTTCTACCAGTTTCTCCCCGGAAAATTCATGCATCGCAAAATCCAGCAACGCTTGCCCAAAGGAAAAAGAATCTTTGAAGAAATAAAACACTCTCTCTACACAGCTTTTATCTTTACAGCCATCTTCCTCGGACTCATCTATCTGCAAAAACTGGGTTATACCCGTCTTTACATGGATTTGAGCGAGCACAGCACCGCTTATTTCATTTTGACCTGTATAGCTCTGATTTTTATACACGATACGTATTTTTACTGGGCGCACAGGCTCATGCATCATCCCAAATTCTTTGCCATTCACAAAGAACATCACCGCTCCCGCAACCCTACGCCCTGGACCTCTTTTGACTTTCATCCCGTAGAGGCCATCCTGGAAATCGCCTTTGTGCCTGTCTTGGTATTTTTCATCCCCTTGCACCCGGCAAGCCTTTTCTTTCTCAGCTTCTGGTTGCTCGTCTGGAACATTGTAGGACATCTCGGCTATGAAATTTTCCCCAAAAACCAGCTCGATCACCCCATACTAAAGTGGCTCAACACCTCCACACACCACAATCTGCACCACCAGCGGGCTAACTACAACTTTGGCCTTTACTTCAATTTTTGGGACCACATCATGGGCACCAACGACCCCTGCTATCGCGAGGTATATGAAAGCGTAACAAGGGGAAAACAGGCAAAAAATGAACAACGAATAAACCTGCCACTCAAAAAGACATCCAAACATTGTCTCGATAGAGAAGGCATCTGATAAATAAAGTCAAAATAAATGCTGCGCCCAACTTGTGAGGTAACACCCACATTCTTTAACCGAGTCTGCAGGCCAGATCTGCACCTCATCAAAACCAAAACACCATGAAAACTTTTCGCATTTTAATCACCCTCAGTCTGGGCCTCTTCCTCTTCACCTTCAGCGCTTGCGAGCAAGAGCAAATTACGCCCGATGAACCCGAAAACCAGGCACAGCAGCAAGAAGCCATGAGCGAAGACGAAGCCGTCGAAGCCATCACCAAGTCCATCGCTACAGAAGACGAAGGCATGTCGGCCGAAGCCAATGAAGCCATCACTTCCACCGACGCCTATGCCAAATCGCTCAACTGTGGCGACTCCGGAGACACCTCCTTCGTCCACTCTTACCAAAACGATTACGTAACCGCCACCTACAACATCCAAAAATCCTGGGAACTGATCTGTGAAAACGGCATGCCCGTAACCCTGCATCTCGAACGCTCAGTAGAAGGCCAAAGCGAAACGCCCCAGGCCACCACAGAAGGCAACAGCCTCACCCTCATGGATGTAACACATCTGCTGTCTCCCAATTTCGTCATCGTCAATGGCACCCGCGATGCTGCACATACGCGCACTTCCGTGGAAAATCCCGATATGTGGCTCAGCACCACCATGAGCATGAACTTCATTGACATCAAAGTGAAGCGCGCTCCCGATCCCCAAATTCTGGCAGGCGAAGCGACCTTCGTCCTCGAAGCCGCCAACAGCAACGGAGACAGCCGCACCTTTGAGGGCAACATCATCTTCCTCGGCGACCAAACGGCCGTCTTGACCATCAACGGGCATTCAAGAATCATAAGTTGGTAAAGCAGCTTTTTCGAGGTCTGAAGCCGGCTTCGGCCGGCTTCACCTCTTTTTTTTGCCGAAAGGCAGCGAATCGCCAACTTAGGGTATCTATTTAATTGAGAGCTATTAGATACACCTGAAACAGGTTTTTACGAGTTTTTCTTCACCAAATAGGCCGGCTTCCCGAAGGAAGTCGGCTTTTTTTATGCCTAACGCCCTGTGGCGCCGGTCGGTAACAAAAAACTATCCCGTTAGAAACAAAAAAGGCTATGAGCAAAACCCATAACCTTTTTCGAGTCAATCGCAAATCGCGTTGTTTTCAACTCCTCACACCGGGGGGGAAATGCGAGTTGACCTGTATCGGCCACTGTAGCCTGTTGCCACAGTTGAGTCAAAAAATAAACGCTCAATAAGACCTGCGAGACTTCTGGGCCATCATGTTCAGCGCGGAAATCACCGCACCTCCCAAGACAAATGCCCCGGCAGTGATGTAAAGAATGAGCATAACCGTGAACTTTGTGCGTGAACAAGTAACCTCTTAAAGTCCTACCTGTGAAGAGGCTTTTAAATTCCTGCGGGCCAAATATAAGCGTTTATTTTCAGTTTGCAAAGTGCCCGACAAAAAAACAAAGAAAAAAAATAAAATATCACTTAAAATCCCCAATTTTGGGGAGTAAATGGAGGCATTTTGACCTCCCAAGCCGCATTTCATGAACATACTCATCATACAAACGGCCTTCATAGGCGACGTCATTCTGGCCACGGCCTTGCCCGAATCCATAGCAGCGGTATGGCCCGATGCACGAATTGATTTCCTCGTCAGAAAGGGCAACGAAAGCCTCTTGGCGGGCCATCCCCACATCCAAAAGGTATGGGTCTGGGACAAAAAGCGACACAAGTACCGCCGGCTTTTCCATCTTCGCAGGCAACTGCGGCGCGAAGCCTATGAGGTCGTCATCAACCTGCAACGCTTTGGCGCCACCGGTTGGTTATCGGTCAGCATAGGGGCCCGAAAGACGATTGGATATGCAAAAAATCCCTTTTCCCTTTTCTTTAAACACCGCCTGCCCCATAAAATAGACCCACAGGCCGAAGCCCCTCCACACGAAATCGAGCGCAACCACAGCCTGCTGGCTCCTCTGGGGCAATTCCCTTTAAAAAAGCCCTGTCTTTACCCTTCTGCGGCTGATTTTCACAAAGCCCGGGAATTGGCCGCGGGAAAAAGCTACGCCTGCATAGCCCCGGCCAGCGTGTGGTTTACCAAGCAATGGCCCGGGCACAAGTGGATAGAGCTTATTAATCGCCTTTCGGCAAATGCGGCAAGGCCCGATGCGATTTTCCTGCTTGGCAGCTCTGCCGACGCTCCCCTTTGTGAAGAAATAGCCACGGCCTGCCAACACCCCAAAGTCTATAACATAGCGGGAAAACTCTCTCTCCTCGAGTCAGCAGCGCTTATGGCAGGAGCTGAAATGAACTACGTCAATGACTCTGCCCCCTTGCATCTTTGCTCTGCCATGAATGCCCCGGTAACTGCTGTTTTTTGTTCGACCGTGCCTGCCTTTGGCTTTGGGCCGCTATCGGACAAGTCTTTGATCGCCCAGACTAAAGAAAAATTGCCGTGCAGACCCTGTGGCCTGCACGGCAAATCGAGCTGCCCCAAAGGGCATTTTCGCTGTGCGGAAACGATCGAGATCAAGCCATAGGGCTTTTCACTCTCGCGTAATTCGAATCTGCTGGACGACATAGCGGCTGCCGGCAGTCCCCAGCAACAAATAAACGCGATAGATGCCTTGAGCAGTCTTCAGCTCGCCTATGGTGTAGTGCAACCCCCCGGCCTTAGACTGCCCCTCGTGCATGGCGTCAAAGCCCGTGGGCTTGTACTTGGCAAAAAACTTTTTCAAGACCTGTACCGCTTCTGCTTTATCGAGATAGTCCTCCATGTCCAAGAGGGTGATTTCCACGCTGCTGTCCATGTAAGCAGACAGCGCCGTTGCATCACCGCTGCCAAGCGCTTTAAAAATAGCCGAAGCAGACGGCTGCGCATAAGCAGCAAAAGGTGCCAACAGGAGGATGAAAACGAGCTTCTTCATAACAAAACGAGTTTGGTTCGTACTTTGAAGCAAAATACGCATTCTCAGCGGATTTTGCTCCAAAACACCTGGTTTTAAGACGTGAACAAAAGATTTTGTCACCCCCGCGTCCACTAAACGCACCCAATCAAAAGATTAGTGTATGGGTATCATTACTCAAAAAAACGCCATATACAATTTAATTTTGCCAACTCGTTCTTAATGCCGTATCTTTGATGCAACATTCACACACCCCAAAAAAACACACCCCAATGAACCGCACACAGCTACTTCTCCTGGCCTGGCTAAGCCCTCTCTTTCTCACTGCTCAATCCATTGAAATCACACCCTTCATCGGCCTGATGAACTACGAAGGCGATATGGCAGAGTTCCTCGTTACGCCTTCCGAAACACACATCGCCGGCGGCATCGGCCTGCGCTACCACCTGAATAAGGCCTTTGCATTGAGGCCTCAGGTACTCATAGGGAAAATCTCCGGCGATGATCGGCACTCCTCACGAAACTTCAGAAGGCATCTTTCTTTTGAAGCCCCCCTCTTTGAAGCCCTGCTCTTTTTAGACTACAACCTCTTTCACCCTAAAGCCAAACATCACTACGGGCGTACCTCCGAACCACGCATGGCCCTGTACTTGTCTCTCGGAGGCGGCTTTACCCTTGCCGATGCCCGCCTGAATACGGAAAAGGCTCCTTTGGATGCCTTTCCGACTTCCATTCCCGAACCCGACGACAAAGCTTTCTTTAGTACGCTGGGAGGCAGCGTCTCTCTGGCTTACCGCATCAGCGACAGAACCAGCCTCAGCGGGCAATTTGGAATGCGCTACGTCTTTTCCGACTATCTGGATGGACTCAGCATCAATGGCCAACCCGCATACAACGACTGGTACATCTTCGCCGGAGTAGGGCTGGCTGTAAAAATAGAACCCGCTGTAAAGTGCCCGGGAAGATTTTAAACGAGCTTTGTCCTGATACACCTAAAATAAAATCAAATTTCTGACGTGTACTAAAAGCAGGCCCTGTTTTCTGTGGCCTGTATTATCTTTGCTCCCGCTTCGCAAATTTCATACACGCCATGAATCATATCCACATCATGCCCAGGGCCATCGTACTGTTATTAGTTTTGGTTTTGACACCCTCTCTCCTTTTTGCCCAAACCACCGCAGACCTGATCGCTTACTACTCCTTTGACAACGACCAGAGCATCATCATAGATGAAACAGGAAACAATGCCAACAACGGCTTCACCAACATCACCACCTACGACTGTGGCGTGCGAGGCCAGGCCATACGCTTCGATGGCGTGGACGACACCATACGCATAGAGGGCTCGCAGGTCATCGAAACCTTTGGCACCGAAGACTTCACCCTGAGCTTTTACTTCAAATCATTCAACTCCCAGCAAGCCCAAACCCAAACCATCTTCAGCAAACGCGCCGATTGCAGCAATCAAAATGCCTTCGCCATACGCTATACGCCTTCTACGGGCTTTCTCAATCTCATCTTCACCGAAGACAACACCCTCTCGGCCTCCATCTCCAGAGAGCTTAGCGATGACCATTGCTGGCACCACATCATCGTCATGCGCAAAAACAAAGAGGTCTTTCTCTATGCAGATGGCTTTCTCATTGGCTCCGTGCAGACTCAAAGCCGCGTGGACATCACCAATGACAGCCAGCCTCTGCGCATAGGCGCCAGCTCCTGCTCCATCACGGATGGCCCCTTTGAAGGCCTGCTCGACGAAGTACGCATCTACCAACGCGCCCTGAGCAGCAAAGAACTCGAAGAACTGTACTACCGCCCCGACCAAATAAGCAACGGCTTCGTCAGCGTGGAAGTCCCCAAAGACACCACCATCTATCTCGGCAACAACGTCAACATCTTTCTCACACAAACCTGCGCCAACCTCTTCACCTGGACCCCCGCCGAAGGCGTCAACAACACCCAAATCCCCGAGCCCGTTCTCGAACCCACTCAAAGCACCACCTACTATCTGGAAATTACCGACCTCTTTGGTTGCACAGCCACAGACTCTATACGCATCAATGTGGTGGACCCCTCTTCTCTGGAGTGTACGGCCTTCCTGCCCAATGCCTTCACGCCCAATTACGACGGGCTCAATGACTTCTTCGGCATCGATAATCCCTATGCCCTGCCCGACTTCATCTCCCTCGAAATCTTTGACCGCTGGGGCAATCGCCTCTTTTTTACCTCCGATCCCTTCCTTAGATGGGATGGCACCTTCCGGGGCGTGGAAGTCAATCCGGGCGTCTATCTGTACAAAGTAAATTATCGCTGCGGAACAGAAGAAAAGCAGCAAATAGGACAGGTAACCCTTCTAAAATAAAATCACTCAACAATCAGAGAGTTAAACTGCGGCCTTAAAATCCTGTAACGCACCCTGCAACTGTCACCGGCCTGGTGCGTGCTGAGGAAATATTCGCCATCCTCCGCCTCCTGCAGAAGATAGTACCGCCCTCTGTAATAAACATCCTGCCCGCGAGGCACAAACTCATAAGTAACAGAACCGGGCAAGTGCTCCGGCAGTGAAAGAATGATGCCCGTTGTCGTGTCCATTTGCATAAACATCAGAGCAGCCTCCTTCTGGCGCTTTTTATAAATGTGCGCATACAAGGCAAAAAGAAAAACGACCACCAACAAAGTAGCCAAAAAGAGAAGCGTACCCTTCCAGGCCTTTTTTAAAGCCTCCCTTCGCCTTTGATTGGCCCCTGTAGGCGCTTCTTTGTCAATCTCAAAATAATAATACATGCGATCCTTCTTCCTCACCAATCGAATATGACACAGGTCGTCTTCGATGAAAAAGGAAAAACTCTTGGAGTCAAATACGCCAAAGTCAATCAACATAACCTGCTGATTGACAAAAATGCTGAGATGCCCGCTGCTCGTCCCGTGATACAAATCAACCCTGTAAGGACGCCCCGCATGACCTGTATGTATCCAAAAGCATTGCATAAATACACTTTTAAACGCATATCCGGCGTTGTTCCTGTACTTAGAACACCTGCAAAAAGCACCTGCCCTAAAGTTTTAAGGATACCTCCTATCTTTGTAACGCACAAAACTGAATTACGCTACAACCATTCCCCTATGAAAAATCATCACAAGCTGTTCTTTTTGCTCACACTCCTCTTCGCACTACTGCATTTGCCGCAAGGCATATATGCCCAACAAAAAAGCTCTAAGTCCAAATCTAAGGAAAAACTTTACGAAAAAGGCGAGGAGCCCAACCAAATCATCATCAAAAATGCCGCGCTCATCAATACCGAACACCTGGAGTTCTCGCCGGCCTTTTATCAAAACGGCATCGTCTATGTAACCTCCCGCCGCAGCAGCGGAGCCGTGGACCCCAAAACGGGGGAAACTTTCTTCGAGCTCTACTATGCTGAATTTGACGTCGAAGGCATGCCCATGAAGCCCCAGGAATTCTCCATCAACCTCAACTCCCAGGTACACGAAGGCCCTGTCTCCTTCAACCGCTCATGGGACAAACTCTACTTCACCCGCAACAACATGAGCAAAGGCGTGCGTCAATCCGACAAAAAGGGCATCTCGCATTTGAAAATATACGAAGCCACCAAAGGCAAATTTGACTGGGAAAATGTGCGCGAACTGCCTTTCAACAGCGACGAATACTCCTGCATGCACCCCACCCTCTCTCCCGATGGCAACCGCCTCTACTTCTCCTCCGATATGCCCGGAGGCTACGGCAAGTTCGACCTCTACATGTCCGAAAAAGTAGGCGATGCCTGGTCCCTGCCCATCAACCTTGGCCCGGATATCAATACGGCGGGCAACGAGGTTTTCCCGTTTATGCACGAAAGCGGCATCCTCTTTTTCTCCTCCGATGGCCGCAAAGGCATGGGGGGCTTAGACCTCTTCATGGTCAACATCAGCGGCAGTAAGTGGAGCAAAGTCAGCAATCTGGGGCAACCTCTCAACTCTCCACGCGATGACTTCGGCTTCATCCTGAATCCCGAAGGCACGCTCGGCTTCCTCTCCTCCGATCGCGCAGGAGGCTATGGCAAAGACGACATCTATCAGGTGCGTCTCACGCGTGGCTTGAGCTATTTCAACCTCAATTTGGAGTTGCCTGCCAAAATTGTTTCTTACAATGAAGTTACCAACGAACGCATCCCCAATGCCGCCATATACGTCTTCGAGCGCGACAAAGACGGCTTTATACGCGGCAATGAAGCATACGAGGTAGAAGTCAAACCCTCCATTGACAATCCCGATCAGCTCGAACTCACCCTCAGCCGCAAAAGCGCTGCCCGCCTCGGCGAACCCAGCCTGCGCACCGACCCCAATGGCGAAGCCGTCACCTATCTCCAAGCCGAAAAAGACTACCTCATCATCGCCGTTTGCCCGGGCTACAAAACCCGTGAATTGCAATACTCCACCATCGGAGAAAAAGGGCCCCAAAACATACGCGTACCCCTCGAAGAAAGCCAATGCGTAACTGTACTCGGGCAAATAACCTCCGACAAGGGCGAGCCCGTCTCCTACGCCAAAGTACACATCGCCAACGAGTCCTCCGGTGAAGAACAGTACATCCGCACCAACATTGACGGCGAATTCGAACTCTGCCTGCCCACCCGTTGCCAGTTTAAGATCACCGCCGAAAAAGAAGGCTTTCAGGCAAGTGCTTCTCAGATGAGCACGGAAGGAGAAATAGACCTCAATAAACCCGTCCACATGAAAATCAGCCTGGGCGCCGTCGAAGAAAACCCCTTCTCAGGACCCCTGCACACCGGCAGCCTCATCGTACTCGAAAACATCTACTACGATTTCGACAAATCCGCCATACGCTCCGGAGCAGCCCGCGAACTGGATGCCCTCGCCGCTCTCATGAAGCAATATCCGGAAATGCGCATAGAGCTGACTTCACACACCGATTCCCGCGGCAGTACCAAATACAACCAGGAATTGTCCGATAAAAGGGCGGCTTCCGCCAAACAATACCTCGTCAGCAAAGGCATCTCGCCCGATCGCATCAGCGCCAAAGGCATGGGCGAAAGCCAAATTAGAAACCATTGCACCGATGGAGTCAAATGCTCCGAAAAAGAACACCAATATAACCGCCGCACCGAAGTGCGCATCACCCACCTCGGCGCCCCCGTCGAAGTACGATACTCCGAAGGAGACCCCTTCGGCAACAAATAAAAAATTTGCCCCCTGCCTGTAAGCCAGGCAGGGGGCAAATGCTTTACCCACTCAGAGAAAACGCCACAGACCCAAATGACAAACACTTTTATCGTAGAGGGCGGACATCCCTTAAGCGGTTCCATCACCCCCAAAGGCGCCAAGAACGAAGCCCTGCAGGTACTCTGCGCCTGCCTGCTCACCGATGAGCCAATTACCATTTCCAACGTACCCGACATCCTCGATGTGCAAAGACTCATCCAACTGCTCAGGGGCCTCGGAGTCAAAATCGAGCGCCCCGCCCACGACACCTACACCCTTCAAGCTGAGCGACTCGATCTGAACTTCTTCCACTCCCCTGAATTTCAACAGCACGGCAGCAAAATACGCGGCTCCGTCATGCTCATGGGCCCCCTGCTCGCGCGCTTTGGCCAGGTGCAAATACCTAAGCCCGGCGGAGATAAAATCGGCCGGAGAAGGTTAGACACCCACTTCACCGGCCTGAAACAACTGGGAGGAAAGATTGAGTACGACAAAGAAAACAACCGCTACTACATCCGGGCAGATAAACTCAAAGGCAAATACGTGCTGATGGAGGAAATCTCCGTTACAGGCACGGCCAATGTACTCATGGCTGCCGTACTCGCAGAAGGCCAAACCACCATCTACAACGCCGCCTGCGAACCCTACGTCCAGCAACTCGCCCGCCTCCTCAATCGCATGGGCGCCCGCATCTCCGGCATAGGCTCCAACCTGCTGCATATTGAAGGCGTCAGCAGCCTGCACGGCGCCGAACACCGCATCCAGCCCGACTTCATCGAAGTCGGCAGCTTCATCGGCCTGGCAGCAACCACCGGCTCAAAGATTCGCATCACGAACATAGAAGACATGGATTTCGGCACCATGCCCCTCATCTTCGAGCGCATGGGCCTCCCCTTCCAAAAAGAACAGGGCGACTTGCTCGTAGATGCCACCGAAGTCTGCGAAATACAAAGTTTCATGGATGGCTCCATCCCCACCATCTACGACGCCCCCTGGCCCGGATTTTCCCCCGACCTGCTCAGCATCATCCTCGTCATGGCTACCCAGGCGCGAGGCAGCCTGCTCGTCCACCAAAAGATGTTCGAAAGCCGTCTCTTCTTCGTGGATAAACTCATAGATATGGGCGCCAAAATCATCCTCTGCGACCCCCACCGCGCTACCGTCATAGGCCTGGAACGCAAAACCCCTCTGCGCGCCATCGAAATGAGCTCCCCCGATATTCGCGCCGGCGTAGCCCTCCTCATCGCAGCCCTCTCCGCCAAAGGCACCAGCACCATCAAAAACATCCACCAAATAGACCGCGGCTACGAAGACATAGACGGAAGACTCCGACAATTGGGAGCCGCTATAAAAAGAGTGTAAACCCGACAAACACGCAAAAGACAATACTTTACCGGCTAAGCCCGTCACGCGTCACGTTCGTTACGTTCATCACGTTCATCACGTTCGTTACGTTCATCGTCAGAATCACAGATTACACAGATTATGGGATTACAATGGTTCATTAAGTTTTGAGATGGCAATACGCCCGGAGTTCAGCGAATATCCAATGCATCTTTTATTTTCTCTCAACCCAGGCTTAATTGCAAAGTAGCATAAAATAAATGACACCATCTGACAATTGAACCTTCCTTAAAACCTGTCAGATTGAGCCTGCCTGCCGAAATCCGCGGGTGCGGCGGATTTTCTCGGATTTCGGCAGGCTCAATCTAAAAGATTTAAGCCGGTGCAACTTGACAGCTTGGTTTCTG
Source organism: Saprospiraceae bacterium (assembly GCA_027030635.1). Taxonomy (GTDB): domain Bacteria; phylum Bacteroidota; class Bacteroidia; order Chitinophagales; family Saprospiraceae; genus WGBN01. The sequence goes on from JALVES010000436.1 coordinate 15,930, forward strand.
ATGGAAACAGGTCGCCAAAAACTTAATGAGCTATTATTGTTTACTAAATCCATTTTCGCTATTTGCAACACTAATTTTAGTACTTTTCACCATTGTTAGCAAATTATCACGAAGCCAGCCACTCATCAATCCCCTCCGCCCACTCGGGCTCCATTTGCCGAAAGGCGCTGATAAAGGAAAAGTAGAAGACCAGCATGATGGCGTGTTTGTCCAGCTCTGATTCGGGCAGGCCCATCCATTGCTCGATGTAGGCGCGGTAGAAGGGGCCTGCTTTTTGGATGCGGCTCCAGAAGTCGTCTCCAAGCTCGATCTCGGGGCGGCCTTTGAGGTGGATTCTCATGCGGGCAGCTTCGTACCAGCCGTTGGAAAAATACGAACGGGGCTGCAAAAAGCCCTTGAGCAGATGCTCTATGGAGAAGATGGCCACGCCGTCTTCCACTTCAATTTCAGAGCTGTGCCACTTGTCGGGATAGAGCGGTGAGGGGAAAGGTGTCGGGTAAAACACGATGTGCTCAAAAGGTTCCAAAAGGTAGTTTTCATCGCGGAAGCTGAGGTGCAGAGCCGAAGCGGCCACGGCAAATTTCGCATCCTCCGGTATGGTCTCCGCCCCCCTGATCTGCCAGTCTTTGGCCATCATGAAAAGCGCCACCCGCTCTGCGAAGCGTTTTTTATCATTTGCCGAAAGGCTGTGAAAAAAGGGCATGCGAGCCAAGAGCTTGAGCAGCGGCTCGTCCAACATGGGCGGCTTCCGATTGGCAGCCCACCAGTCTATTTGGGGCGAAAGGATGTAAATCATCGCCAAAATCAGCACAACGGGAATGAGATACACGGCAAAGCGCTCGCTCACCTCCCAGGTCAGGTAGAGCAGGGCGATGCCGGTAATCACAAAAGGGATGTACAAATACTTCGTCAACATGGCTTAAAGATAGCCATTTTGGGGGATTTGCCGGTGGCAAAGCGGGAAAAAGCAAAAGCATGTCGGATATGAACAAGGGGTGAAAAAGCTTCTGCACTTACTTTTGGCGCATCAGAAAAACCGGGCTTGACAAAGCTCACAACCACACACTCCCATGAACAAACATCTTCTCATACTGGGCATCTTATGCTTTGCCCAACAGTTATTCTCCCAAGTCAGATACACCTACGCCGGAGGCGAAAAACTCTATCTGGAAACTTCTGCCGATTATCTTCTGCTCAAATTTGACCCGACGCTGACTGTGGAGAAAGAAGTTGCTTTGCTACGCTCCATACCCGGATTGTCGGCTTGCGAACGCAAGGACCTCTTCCCATTTAGGGGGTTAATTTTTTTAGAGCTTCCGCAAAACGCGACCCGCGAGGCAGTCGCCCTTTGGTTGGAGCAGTTGAGCCAAAGTCCGGGGGTGCTCTATGCCCATCCGTTTTTCACCTGCTCTTACGGGAATCTCCCTTCGAGCAGCCGCCTGATGAGCTATGACGAAAATTTTGTAGTCAGGCTCAAGGCCGCATCTGACCTTCCGCTTTTACAAGAGATAGCTGACTTGTACGAATTGGAAGTCGTAAAAAGGCATCGCTCAGACCCATCCCTGTACTTCTTGCGGAGCAGTCCGCAAACGCCTATGGATGTCCTGGATTTAGTGAACCTGCTGGCAGAAAGCGGTCTGTTTGCTTATGCCGAATTGGATTTTTGGCAGTTCGGGCTGCTGTCTGCTGCGCCGCCGGTGCCCAATGACCCCCTGTACGTCGAGCAATGGCATTTGGAAAATGACGGCAGCTATCCGCAAAGTCCTCCCTACAACACGGTGGATGCCGACATTGATGCCGAAGCTGCCTGGACGATCACGACGGGCAACGCCAACATCCGCGTAGCGGTCATTGACGATGGCGTCAACACTACGAATCCCGATTTGGCCGGCCAACTGGCGCCGGGCTATGATGCTACCGCCGGTGGCTCCACTACGACTATGACTTCCGAGCTCGGTCATGGCAACCAGGTTGCCGAACTCATTGCAGCCAAAGCCAACAACAACCTCGGCGGAGTGGGCGTGGCTTATGACTGTCGCGTCATACCGGTCAAAGTCTTTGAAAACATTCCGGGCTACGGAGGAGGCAACGTAACGCGCGATTCCTGGCTGGGCGACGCCATTGACTGGGCCTGGGAAAACGGCCATGCAGACATCCTGAACAACTCCTGGGGTGGAGGCGCCCCGAGCTATCTCATCACCGACGCCATTTCCCGGGCCCTCAATTCCGGCCGCAACGGCCTGGGTACCCTGAGCTTCTTCGCCACCGGCAACAACAACAGCAGCAGCATAGAATATCCCTCCAGCCTCAGTGAAGTGGTAGCTGTGGGGGCCACAAATTCCTGCGACCTGCGCAGGCGCCCTGTCAATGCTCCCTCTTGCGATGGCAGCCCCACCTGGGGTTCTAATTACGGCACGGGATTGGACGTCGCCGCTCCCGGCAACCTGATAACGACTTCCTCAGGCAGCTTTGAAGGCACCTCTGCCGCCACACCCATTGCCGCAGGCATTGCAGCCCTCATCCTCAGCAAAAACCCCACACTGACAGCCTCCGATGTACGCTTCTATTTAGAAAGCAATTGCGAAAAAGTGGGCGGCTACACCTACAACAGCAATGTGAACGGCCAGCCCAACGGCACCTGGTCCACCGACCTCGGCTATGGACGCGTCAATGCCAACCTGGCGCTTGCAGCAGTACCGGCTCCGCCCAACAACGATGCCGGCATTGCCTATGTGGAAACACCCCTCAGCGACTGCGGGCTTGGCAGCAGCGAGCCCGTTACCGTCAAAGTGAAAAACTACGGCGCCAATGCGCTCTCCAACATCCCCATTGAGTACCGCATTGACTTCAACAACGGCGGCTTTGGCAGCTGGACTTCGGCAGGCAGCCTGGCAGGGCCGCTGAATATGCTGGAGGAAGCCGTTTTTACCTTCTCCATCAATGCCTACAACGAGGGAAGCTACACCGTTGAAGTACGCACTCAACTCAGCGGAGACAGCCAACCGGCTAACGACTTGGCCTCTTACAGCTTTGTACACCGCAAGACCATCAGCACTTTTCCCTATCTCGAAGATTTTGAAAACAGTGATGGCGGCTGGTATCCCTCCGAGGCCAACAACCCCTTCCTCTTGTCCCCTGCTTTGAGCGGAAATAACTTCATTAAGACCATAGGCAGCGGCAACCAGGCCTGGCTGACTACGGACCCCTCGAGCACAGCCGGTTATTTCCCTTTTCAGACAAAAACCTACCTCTACTCTCCCTGCCTGGATTTTTCCGGCATGAGCCAGGACCCGCTGATTTCCTTTCTTCTCATTCACCAATTAGAACTTTCGGGCGACGACTATGTCTCCTTAGAAATGAGCACGGATGGCGGCACCAACTGGAGCAAGGTGGGCAGTCAATCCAGTGGTACAAACTGGTTTACTTCGGCCAATGGCTGGACGGAATCTTCGGCCGGCGGGCCCGGACAATGGTTGGAAGCCATTCATGAACTCACCGGCAGCGCAGGCTTCTCCAGCGTACAACTGCGCTTCTCCTTTTATTCCGACTCCGACGACCCCATAGAAGACGGCTTCGGCTTCGACAAGGTGGAAATCCGGGAGCCGGCCCTCCACGATGCTTCCGTAAGGATTATCGAAAGCCCCTCCGACGATTGCAAGCTCGGCAATGCGCAAACCGTACAGGTGAAAATCACCAACAGAGGTGCCAACGACATCACTTCCTGCCCTGTGGAATATCGCTATCAAATAAACGGAGGCGGATTTACCGGCTGGCTCTCAGCCGGCACTTTCAACACCGTCATCGCTCCCGGCCAGGAAGCAGACTACACTTTTACGGCCAACTTGTCCGCCAAAGGAAATTATGAGCTGGAAGTGCGCACCCAATTGCCCAACGATGGCGATGCGACCAATGATGCAGCGAGCAAGACCTTTCAACACTACGATGCCGTCAACAGCTATCCCTATTCAGAAAGTTTTGAATCGGGCAAAGGCCTGTGGTTGGAAGGGGGCGTCAACTATTCCTGGGATTTGGGCAACCCCTCCGGCAACCACATCTCCTCTGCCTCAGACGGTACGGAAGCCTGGGTAACCAACCTTACCGGCCCGGTTTTTGACGGGGAGCAATCTTATGTGGAAAGCCTCTGCTTTGATTTCAGCTCTCTGAGCAATCCCCAAATTAATCTCGACATCTGGTGGGACAACACTGCCGGCAGCGACGGTGCCCGGCTCGAAGCCTCCACAGATCACGGCCAAACATGGAACCTCATCGGCACTTACAACGATCCCGACAACTGGTATAACACCCAGTACATAGACGGCCTCAACAACGGAGACGGCTGGAGCGGCAGCGCCGGAGGCTGGCTCACTGCCAAGCACGCACTGTCTGCGCTTGCCGGCCAGCCGGAGGTCATATTCAGGATTTATTTTGGCGAAAGCCCCCTGAACAGCCCTAATGCCAACTTAGACGGCTTTGCCTTCGACAATGTCGGCATAGGGGAAAGCTCAGCTTCCGATGCAGGGGTCTTATCCATCAACAGCCCCACGCCCTTTGGCTGCAGCATGAGCAATTCCGAAATCGTACAGGTAACCATCAAGAACTACGGCTTTGTTCCCATTTCCAACATTCCGCTGGAGTATCGCATAAACTATGAGGGCGCGGGCTTTACGGCCTGGGCCTCGGCGGGTACTTACTCAGGCACCATTGCCGCGGGGAATACCGATGTCTTTTCGTTCACAGCCGACTTCTCGGCAGCCGGCTCCTATGTGCTCGAAGTGCGCACTCAACTGCCCTCGGATGCCAACAGCGCCAACGACAGCCATTCCAAAGAACTCGAGAACATCACCTCCGCTATAAGTTTCTTCCCCTATTGCGAAGACTTTGAAACGGGACTCAACGGCTGGAGTTTTCAGGGCAGCTCTCCCTCCTGGCAAACAGGCGCCCCCGCCGGCAGCATCATCAACAGCCCGGCCGGTGGCACAAACGTCTGCGCCACCAACCTCAGCGGAAATTACAACCTCAATGAAAATTCCTACCTGCTGAGCCCCTGCTTAGACCTGTCTAACATGAATTTTGGAATCATCTCCTTTGACCTCTGGTACGAGACAGAAGCCACCAAAGACGGCCTCAAACTGCAGTATTCCGTAACAGGAGGCGAAACCTGGGTGACGGAATACACGCAGACTACGCCGTACAACGACAACAACATCGCCTCTTTCTCCGGCCTGGATACCCGGGATGGCTGGGCGGGAAGCTCGGGGCAATGGCAACATGTCGAGGCCTACATCAGTCCCCTCGGCACAGCCAATGTGCTCTACCGCTTCATCTTTGCCTCCGACAATGCCAATGTCTCGGAGGGCGTCGCCATAGACAACATCTGCATTTTTGATGTGGACAACAACAACATCAGCTATTTCAATGGATGCGAAACGCTCAAATTGTACGGCGTTTCGGGCAATCAATCCTATCATCTGCTCTCCCCTGCCGGCGAAATCGTAGCCACCCTCCAGCCCAATGGCAACAACCTGGGTGAACTCACCTTCCAGGTCAATGACTTTGCCACTGTGCCCCAGGCCAACAATGGCGTTTACTACATGCCCCGCTACTTCAATGTAGAGTGCTCAGGCGGCCCCGATTGCCCCAATTCG
>JALVES010000437.1 GCA_027030635.1 Saprospiraceae bacterium
CGAAGAATTCTTCTACATCGTACCCGACAAATGCACCGAATGCAAGGGCTTCCACGACGAGCCCCAATGCGCCCTCGTCTGCCCGGTGGACTGCTGCGTGCCCGATCCCGACAGGGAGGAGAGCGAAGAGGTGCTTTTAAAGAGAAAGGCGTTTTTACATGGGGAAGAGTGAATCCCTCGACCATAATCCATTTTCAGCAGGCAGCAGCACCTGTTTCCGGCTCCATCTTGAAGAAAAGAACGCTAAAAGCTTGCAAAAGTCTGATAAAAATTGTTTCTTTGCAGGGAAAGCAGGCCGCAAAAGCGCTTACACTTTCCTAACAAACAACTCTGGAAGTATGAAAAATTGGAGAAACCATATTGAATCAAATCCGGCAATCATGTACGGAAAGCCCGTGATTAAGAACACCCGCATCCCCGTTGACTTACTCCTTGAAAAACTGTCAGAGGGGGAAACTATGGAGGAGTTGTTGAAAGCTTACCCCCGGCTTAAGAAAGAAGACCTGTTTGCTGCTCTTGCCTTTGCAGCCGAAAAGATCAAGAATGAAATTGTACGCCCTTTAGCTTCCTGATACGCGCGCTGAAGCACGCGGTACTTATTAGCGGGCTAAAGCCCGCTCAACCAGCGCTAAACACTAAACACTAAACACTAAACACTAAACGCTAAACTCTAAACACTAAACTCACCTAATCACAACCACCCTCATCCAGACATCCTCCCGGGGTCTGTTGTTGCCATCGGTGGCTTGGGCTGCGATTTTGTCAATGACGTCTAAGCCGGAGATGACGCGGCCGAAGACGGTGTAATTGCCGTCGAGGAAGGGAGCGCCGCCTATGGTTTTGTAGGCTTCTCTTTGCTCGGGAGTGAAGCGCATGCCCATTTGGGCTTCGATGCGGTCCAGTTCTTCATCGGAGAATTTGCGGCCGTGTACGATGTAGAATTGCGAACCGGACGAACGCTTTTCCGGATTCACGGCATCGCCCTGACGGGCCGCTGCAAGTGCGCCCTTCACATGAAAAAGCGTATCCCGAAACTCTGCCGGAACGGTATAGCCCGGGCCACCCGTGCCCAGTTGCTGCCCGGGACGCGCATGCCGCGACTGCGGGTCGCCACCCTGAATCATAAAGCCCTCTATCACGCGGTGAAAAAGCAGGCTGTCGTAAAAGCCCTCTTCTGCCAATTTCAAAAAATTGTCGCGATGTAAAGGCGTGGCGTCGTACAACTCAATCAGCATATCTCCATAGGGCGTCTGCATGAGCACGAGACAAGTCTCGGGCGCCTGTACAAAAATTTCCTGCTGCACAGTCTTGCTCTTCCTGCCTTTTCTGGCCTCCAACTTCACCTCATAACGCCCCGAATGCACATAAGTGTGAGCCGGAGACTCCTCCTCACTCTGCCCGCCATCGCCAAAAGTCCACACATAACTGTCGGCCCGCGCAGAATGATTCTCCATCTGTACCTCAAGTGGTGCCTGCCCCTCAGGGGGCTCAACTGTAAAATCAGCTATGGGCCCGCAGGCTACAAGGAAAATGGGGAAGAAAAGGATGATGTTGCGCATGGCGGTTGTCGGTTGTCGGTTGTCTGTTGTCGGTTGTCGGTTGTCGGTTGTCGGTTGTCGGTTACACTAAACACTAAACGCTAAACGCTAAACACTAAACACTAAACAAACTAATCCACTACCTCAATTTCCATCTCAATATCTTCCAGCGGGCGATTGGCGCGGTCGGTGGGTTGGGCGGCGATTTGGTCAATGACTTCGAGGCCTTCGGTTACTTTTCCGAAGACGGTGTATTGGCCGTCGAGGAAGGGTGTGCCGCCTATGGTCTTATAGGCTTCGCGTTGTTCGGGGGTGTATTTGATGTGGTTGTCGCGTTCTATTTGGTCGAGTTCGGCATCGGTGAAGGTTTTGCCCTGTACGATATAAAATTGCGAGCCCGAAGAAGCCCGCTGCGGATTCACCTGATCGCCCCTGCGGGCTGCAGCTACGGCGCCTTTGATATGCACCAGATTGGGATTGAACTCTGCCGGAATGGTATAGCCCGGGCCGCCGCTGCCCAGCATCTGACCTTTGCTTGCGTTGCGCGAATCGGGATCGCCACCCTGAATCATAAAATTGCGCATCACGCGGTGAAAGAGCAGGCCGTTGTAATAGCCCTTTTCCACCAGGCTGAGGAAATTGTCGCGATGCTTCGGAGTTTCGTCATACAACTCGACGAGCATGTCGCCATAAGGCGTTTTGATGCGTACCATATTGTGTTTTTCTTGGGATGAACCACAGGAAAGCGCTGCAAAGAGCAAGACCGAAAAAAAGAAGGATGAAATGGCGTATTTCATGGCTGAATTTTTAGAGCCGCAATATTACAAAAAACTCTGCTTACATGCTATATCCCAGGTCTTCCTCATCGGGTGGCAAGACGGGAATTTCTCCGGTGAGTCCGGATTCCTCTTGCGCAGGCGGGCTCACCCTTACTTTCTTTGCAGCGGCTTTTTCGGGCCGAACAGCCTCAGCATCCGGCTTGGTAACGGGGGGTGGCGGAGGAGCCACCTCCGGTTCCACCATCTCTTCTTCGCCACGGGTGATGGGAGGCGCTTCCTCCCACACTTCTGTCGGCTTGACAGAGGGCAGGCTTGCGCCAAAACGGGCAAATAAATCCTCATAATCCCATTGCGGAAAACCACGCCTTTGCTTGAGCAAACGCACGTATTGCTGAGAGCTCAGCCCCAGCACATCCACGGCGATAAACTGCCCCAGCTTGAAGTACGACTCCCACTGCACCGGATCAAAAAATTGGTCAGAGGTAGGCTCGTGCGGAAAATTGGGGTGATAGATCTTGTACTTATAGGTATCGTAGCTGTCGGGAGCCGAAACTTCATCGGCAGCTTCGCTTCTCTTCTTCGGGCTGATGTTGGGTTTGAGTGTAGGCGCCGTAACGGAAGATTTCACATACACCAAGACGCCAAACTTCACTTTCTCCGGCCCCACGGCACCCGGCAACCCGTCGAGATGTGCTTCAACGATTTCCTGCGCACGGGCGTAAAGCGCACGGCGCTGTTCATTGGAAAAGCCACTCATATCTCCCTTGATCGTAATCCAGGGGTTCCAACTGCCATCGGGCATGTAGTTGACGAGAATCTCCAAAGGGCGTCCGTCCGCAGCAGTGATGGTCTCGCCGGCCTCACCGGTAAGGGGCAGTTCGTCCCAGATGCGATACAAATCCGCCACGGCAAAACGGCGCTGCGAATAGCCTGTAGAAGGGCGCGGCCGGATGATGTCTTCCGGATTTTCGCCCTCGCGAAAGCGAATGTCCACACCCAACTCATTGCGGGCTCTGATGGTCAGGTTTTGCAAGTCGGCAAAGGTGAAGTCCGGGTCGGCGCCTGCATCCACGGCAATGATGAGCCGACATCGGCGGCGCAGCAATTCATAAACGGCCAGGTTTTCGATATGGCCGCCGTCCGAGATATTCAGCTTGTGGTTGCCGGTGCCGATCTTGCCCAACAGCTCGTAAAAGAAATAAAAAGGCCACCAAACGATGTAAGGCGATTTTTTCTTCAGTGGGTTGTTCACCCAATAGCCGAGGCGGAGGTTGAAGAGCGTCATCAAAACACTCAAAAACTTGTTGGAATAGATGCCCATGCCCGGATTGGCAGCAGCGGCAGAAATGGTCGTTGCTGCCGGCAGAGTCATCTTGCTGTAGCCCGGATAAGTCGCCGTCTCCACATAGCCCGAAAGTTTGGAGCCGCAAAAGCGGGGCGAAAGCAAAAAATAATCACTGGCCTTGGCCCCCTTAAATTTGTCATCGCCCGAGGGGTTCTGCAAATTCAGGCAGGTATTGATGAGCGGATAGGGGTTCATCCAATTGGATTTGTCACCATCCTGTTTATAGAGGTCTTTCAACAGCATGTTGCGCTTATCGCCTGCCCCGCGCAAAAAAGCTTCTGCCAGTTGATTTCTGTAAAAGCGATGAAAACTCAGGGCATTCGGATTTAGAAAAAATCCCAGCAGAATAGCCCCAAAAATAATCAGCAAATACAGCGAAGGCCTGTCCTGCAAGACCTCCCAGGGCAATCCCGGCAGGATGGCATTTGGCGAAAGCCTGCTCAACAACACGGGAAGAGAAAAAAACAGCCCCAAAACGACAGCAAAAGCCTCAAACTGATTGAAGCGGCGCGAAACTCCCAAAGCATACTTCGCCACCAAATTCGCCAGCAAATGAACCAGCCCCAACACGCCAAGAACGAGCAACAACTTGGGCAACACGCTCGTGCCATACCACTCCGCCGCATCCGATTTAAACCACTTTCCATGACTGAGCAAATCGAACAGGCGGTAGGTCGCCAGCACCACGATGATGAGCAAAACCGGACTAATCATGCTCATCGCCCAGCTATAGACATAAGCCACTCCCAAAACAAGGCCATTCCACAACTTGCTCCAAGTGCTTTGCCCGGGTACCAGATAATTGCCATAACTGCGCAGATGATGCAAATCTCTTCCGCTAAACAGCGCTTCATACGACCCTTCTTTCTTCAACTTTGCCTGAATGTAAGAGGCCGTATAGCCTCCACCGGAAACAGAAGACAGATAATCGGCTTTCTTCAAAATACCACAGGCGTTGAGTACCTTGAGAAAACCCAAATTAATGGTAGCCGAGCGAATGCCTCCGCCAGAAAGCGCTATCCCAAATAGACTGTCCTCAAGGGCGGGAGCACGCTCACCGAAAAGGCGGCGCCTGCGCTCCTCCAACAGTCTTTTTTCATCGAGAATAACATCTTCGCGCTTGTAGGTTTTGCGTGGGGTGTTGAGCATAGCATGTAGGGTTAAACATTGCAATTCAATGCCAAAACAGCATGGCTACAAATTAGAAGTAATCAACAACTCCAAATTTGTAGATTTCAGGTTGAAGCGCTTTCCGAGATAGTCGTTCGTCAGATGGCCTTTGTACATGTAAACGCCGTGGCGGAAATAGCGATTGAAGAGGAGCATTTTTTCCATGCCTCCCATTTGAGCTGCTTCGAGCAAAATAGGTGTCATGATATTGCTGATGGCCATGGAGGCCGTGCGCGAAAATTTAGAGGGGATGTTGGGCACGCAGTAGTGAATGATGCCGTGCTCTTCAAAGGTCGGGTTGTCGAGCGAGGTCAGGCGAGAAGTGGCGAAGCAACCGCCCTGGTCAATGCTCACGTCAACGATAACGGCGCCGGGTTTCATCTTGCGCACCATGTCTTCGCTGACGACGACGGGCGTGCGGCCCGATTTGGAGTGTATGGCGCCAATGGCCACATCGGCGCGCATGAGTTCTTTTTCGAGGGCGGTAGAATCTATGGCCGAGGTATAGAGCCTGCGCCCCACGGCATTTTGCAGCCGCTTGAGTTTATAGACGTTGTTGTCAAAAACGCGCACCTCGGCGCCCAGGCCCAGGGCCGCATGAATGGCATATTCCGCTACAATACCTGCTCCAAGGATAACAATGCGGGCAGGCTGAACACCCGACACCCCTCCGAGCAAAACCCCCTTGCCGCCCCGCGTCGTCGCCATGAGCTCTGCCGCCGTCAAAACGGCGCTGGTACCGGCCAGCTCACTCATGATGCGCACCACGGGGAACGTCCCCCACTTGTCCTGGATGTACTCCATGGCCAGGGCGATGACGCGCTTCTCCCGCAATTTCGTGAGGTATTCGGGCGTAATGATGGGCAACTGCAGGGGTGAGATGAGTATCTGATTGGGCCGCATCATCTCAATTTCCGCAGGCGTAGGGGGCGCCACCTTCAGAATGATGTCCGATTGAAAAACGTCCTCTTTGCTGAGTACGATCTCGGCCCCTTTTTCCGAGTACTCCAAGTCGCTAAAGAAAGTTTTCTCCCCCGCACCTGCCTGAATACACACGTGCTGCCCTTTTGCAATCAGGGTTTTCACCGAAGAAGGCACCAGGGCAATGCGATTTTCCTGCAGGGTTTCCTCTTTGGGCACACCGACCTTCCAGATTTTGTGTCGCTCCTCCACAGCCAGTCTTTCCGGCTGGGTTTCGTAGTAAGAAGAGAGCAGAGATTCCGGAACCGGTACTTTTCTTTTCGGGTCGCTCATAGCGGGAGAGTTAAAAGGGCCATTCAAGCACTACAAAAGTACAAATTTCCGGGAAGAATCAGGCAAAATCTCTATACTGATTTTCAGCACTTCATCGGCTTGCGCCAAATGCTCAATCAACTCAGGCCACTCCACAAAGCAATAAGCATCCTCAAACAAATATTCCTCAACGCCTATATCGCGGGCTTCCTCCGGGCTCTTCAGGCGGTAGAGGTCCATGTGATAAACGGGTTCGGAGTTCTCGCTGCGAGCGTATTCATTGATGAGGGCAAAGGTAGGACTGCTCACCACATCCACACAGCCCAACTCGCGGCAAAGGTGCTGTATGAAGGTGGTTTTCCCCGAGCCGAGGTCGCCGTAAAAGAAAATGTTTTTGATGTGTTGCCTTTCGGCAAATGCTATCAGCTCCCGGGCCAAAAGGGGTAGTTCTTCTACGGAGGCCACCCTGGTTTCGCGCTTCACCGGTTGCCTTTTTTCTTAAAATCTCCCCGCTTCCAGGCGTCGAAAAACTCCTTCCACGCCAAGGGATTAAAGATGTTCATGGGAGGCGTCTGGCCGATGTAGTAATTCCTGTTGGCCTGTTGGCGCAGGTAGTAGTCGGCATTTTCGTTGGCATCCATTTGTACGCCTGCCTGCATCTCGCGCAAGCGCTCGTTGGCCAGGTTGCGCATGGCGCGTTCCTGCATCTCTGCCGACACATCCATGGCGAGAAACTCCAGCTTGAAATGCTCCTTGCTGGGCCAGGGAAAAACCACCGCCGTGGGCAGATTTACGGTATCTTCTGTCATCAGTTGCACCATGGAGTAACGGTCGTCTGTCATGGAGTCGGGCACCACGAAATAAACCGTCTTATACCCTATGGCCGAAAACTCCAGAGAATCGCCCCGCTCCACCACGAGGGAGAAAAAGCCGTTGTAGTCGCTGTAGGTGCCACGCCCTTTGCCCATGACATAGATATTGGCGTAGCCCACCGGCAGCAAACGCTCTTCAGTGCCATCCAGCACCAGGCCGCTGAGCTGCACAGGGCGGGGGTGTTGTTGAGCCCACAAGGCGTGGGCCGACACCAACAGTGCTAATACCAAAAAAGCCTTTGTGAAAAATACTTGCATAAAAAACAGTTGAGTCATATTGCATTGGGCGGCC
>JALVES010000438.1 GCA_027030635.1 Saprospiraceae bacterium
CGTCGGCTTGCTCTTCTCACATCGCCTGCGGGCTGACTGGCAACCTTTTTTCTTCTCCAGTCTTTTTATCGCCGGAGGGCTGATGGCTACAGCTGTTTCCATGTATCCCATGTTGCTGCCGTCTGCCAATGCCTCCCATCCTGACCTGACCGTTTTTAATGCGGGTTTAGACGAGGCCGGCGCTCAAGTCGCCAAGGTTTGGTTTGCTATTGGCATCGTGCTGGTTGTGGGGTATTTTTCTTTTCTGTTTCGTATGTTTAGAGGGAAGCTCAGGGAGTAAATGCTTACAATGCCTCGGAGAGCAGCATATCCACTTCGCGCTTTTCCGTGGAAAAATTGACGCCTACGGCAATGAGCTTTTTAGAGCTGTGATAAAAGTGTGTTAAAGACTTCTTTGACCCTCTGTAAATCCTCTGCCTGTAAAGCCTCCACTACATCTAAGGCATAAGAACGCACTTGGGTAGCCGAGGTGTTGCTAAAGGCTTGCACCAAAACAATTACCCAATCATTTGATTTAAATCCTCTGCTGCCTGTTCCCAGCTAAATCGTCGCCTTTGCTCCCTTCCTGCCTCGATGAGCTTTTGGCGGAGGGTCGGCTTTTCATGCAATTGACGCATGGCGCGGGCTATGCTTTCGGGACTGTGCGGGTCTGCGTACAGGGCTGCGGGGCCGGCTACTTCGGGCATGGAAGAGGCCTGAGAGGTGATGATGGGTGTTTCGCTGTGCATGGCTTCGAGCAGGGGTACGCCGAAGCCTTCGAAGAAGGAGACGTAAGTCAGGGCAAAGGCTGCCCGCATCAGGGGAGGGAGCTCTTCTTCGGTGAGGTAGCCCGTAAAGCGAATGTCGTTTTTGTGTCGGGCTGCAGCCAGGGCATTTTCGATCTCTGCCGTCATCCAGGCTTTCCGGCCGGTGAGTAGCAGGAGGTGAGGGGCGCCGGTCTGCGCCTTAAACAATTCAAAGGCGCGTATGAGGCCCGGCACATTTTTGCGGGGATGCAGGGCACCCACGTACAGAAAAAAGGGTTTGCCTTCGCTGAATTTTTTGCGAACAGCCCTGAGTTCTGCCTCTCTGTCAGAGGGATGTTTGGCGAAAGCCTCCCGAACGCCGTTGCAGGTAATTTTGATTTTTCCTTCGGGTATTTTGAAGTTTTTGACTATGTCTTGTTTTGTGTAGTCCGATACGGCGAGGATGTGGTCGGCCCGTTGCAAATAGCGGGGGATGAAGTGGCGGTAGTAGTAGTACACACTGCGCGGCATTTGTTCGGGATAGTGGAGATAGGCCAGGTCGTGCAGGGTCATGATGGAGGGCGTGTTGCTGCGCAAAGAGAGGTAGCCGTCGGGAGAAAAGAAGAGGTCGGCCCGGTATTTTCGCAAGGCTCTTGCCACGCTCCATTCAAACCACAGATACCACAAAACCGGATGCCGCGCAGGCGGATGCAAGACGACGGGCTGCACATTTTCATTGAAAACATATCGCTCTTGCCAAGGCCTGTCAAAAAAGAAAATGAATTCATCCTGCGGGCGCATGGCCGTGAGGCGGCGGAGTACTTCCTGGGTGTAGAGGCCGATGCCTTCTAAGTGTCGGGGCAATAAAAAGCGAGTGTTGACGGCGATGCGCATGGCTTGATGGAGCAGTGTTTGATTTGGCGAAAGCCTCCTAATAAATCTTACAGGTCAGCACGGTGAGGTCGTCGGGATATTCGGTATCTCCTTTGAAGCGTTCGAGCTCTTCTTTGAGCAGCAGATT
>JALVES010000439.1 GCA_027030635.1 Saprospiraceae bacterium
AACTCTTAGAGACCGGGCAGATGAAGACCCTGGAACGTTTTCGCGAAATGACGCCCTCGGGCCTGCGCGAGTTGTTGGCCATCAAGGGGCTTGGCCCCAGGAAGTTGCGCACCATCTGGTACGAGTTGCAGATCACCAGCCCGGGCGAATTGCTCTACGCCATCGAGGAAAATCGCCTGCTCAAGCTCAGGGGCTTTGGCAAAAAGACCCAGGACGACTGGGCAAAGAAGCTCAACTACTACCTCCGCTCCAAGGGCCGTTTTTTGTATGCGGTTTTGGAGCCTGCTGCCGAAGCCGTGCTGCAGCACTTGCGCCGCTTTTATCCCGAAGACCCCATCTCGCTCGCGGGCTCCATTTGCCGAAAGGCCATCAGCCCACGACGCATCACTTACCTGATTGGCAGCGATGAAATCCCCGATACGCTTTTTGATGATGAGCTGTTTCGGTTTCTCTCGGGCGATGAACACGGGATGGAGGCCCTTTGGGAGGGGGAGTTTCCGGTGCGGCTTTACTTTTGCAAGGCGGAGGAGTTTGGTTCAAAACTATTTTTATATACCGGCGACAGGGATTTTGTTTCGGCTTTCGCCAAACGCTATCCGGGCGTGAGCTTCAAAGGGCTTGCGCATGAAGAAGAAGTGTTTGAGCGCGCGAATTTGCCGTACATTCCTCCGGAATTGCGGGAGGGCTCTTATTTTTTGGAGCGCATTGCTGCGCAGAAGAAAGTCCCTGAGTTGTTGGAGTGGGAGGATTTCAAAGGGGCTGTCCACGTGCATACGACTTACAGCGACGGGGCTGCGAGCTTGCGCCAAATGGCGGAGCGCGCGCGGGAAATGGGCCTGGAATACCTGGGAGTCAGCGATCATTCCAGAGCGGCTTTTTACGCCAACGGTTTGCAGGCAGAAGAGGTAGAGCGGCAGCAACAGGAGATTGATGCCCTGAATGCGGAGATGGCACCGTTTCGGATTTTTAAGGGGATTGAGTGCGACATTTTGAACGACGGCAGTCTGGATTACGATGAGGCTGTGCTGGCGACTTTTGATTTTGTCATTGCTTCGGTGCATTCGAATTTGCGCATGGATGAGGAGCAGGCTACGCGGCGTTTGCTAAAGGCCATTCGCCATCCTGCCACCCGCATTTTGGGGCACCCGACGGGGCGTTTGCTGCTGAGCCGGCCGCCTTACCCGCTGAGGATGGAGGAGCTCATTGCTGCCTGTGCCGAAGAAGGGGTAGCCATAGAGATCAACGCCAACCCCTATCGCCTGGATCTGGACTGGCACTGGATACCCCTGGCCTTGGAAAAGGGCGTGAAGTTGATGGTCAATCCCGATGCACACAGCTTAGAGGGCCTAAAGGATATGCGCTACGGTATGTACGCAGCCCGCAAAGGAGGCCTGGGCCCAAAGGACTGCCTCAACTGCCTTTCGGCAAATGATTTTGCTGCCTGGTGCCAACAAAAACGCAGTTCAGGGCGTTAATCTGTGCGATGCAGGCCTTAACGTTTCTTTAACACAGGAGCTTTTTTGCTGCATACAGGCTGTATCTGCAAATGCTTATCTTTGCGGAGGTTTACGTTAAGGACACACTCTATTTTTTAACCCAATAAAGTCAAAGAATCATGACGAATAAGATTTTTATGAGTCTGTTGTTCGTTGCCGCTGCGCTTTTTGCCGTAAGCTGCAACAACGATGCGGATGATGTGCGCGATGAGGCTGCACAGGAAGTCGCCGGACAGGATGCTTCAAATACCTTTACGACCCAAGCCCCCGATGAAAAACCTGCCGGGCAACAAGCCGAGCAGGTGCCTGCCGGTCCGACCACGACCATAGAGTTTGAAGAAACCACTTTCGATTTCGGTACCATCAAGCAGGGCGATAAGGTAACGCACATTTTCAAATTCCGGAATGCCGGCAATGAGCCGCTCATCATCAGCAATGCCAAAGCCACCTGCGGATGTACCGTACCTAACTGGCCGAAAGAACCAATACCTCCCGGCGAAACAGGCGAAATCGAAGTCGTCTTTAACTCTAAGGGAAAATCCAACAAGCAGAACAAGAAAGTAACCATTACGGCGAACACCAATCCGCCTCAAAGTTTTGTTTATCTGAAAGGCTTTGTAGAGGCTCCGCCCAAACCGGCAGACAACAAGCCTGCTAATCAGTGATAAAAAAGAAAGAGGAGCAGCGCTCCTCTTTCTTTTTTTATTAAACTAAAAAATCATGAGTGGCATAAAAAAGTACTTTTCGCTCATCAAGTTTAGTCATACTGTTTTTGCCTTGCCATTTGCCTTGGTGGGCTTTTTTTTGGCAGCTTATCAACCGGGCTATGCTTTGAATGTGCGCACTTTGTTTTTGATTGTGCTTTGCATGGTTTTTGCCCGCTCTGCGGCCATGGCTTTTAATCGCTATTTGGACAGAGATATTGATGCCCAAAACCCCCGCACCGCCGTTCGGGAAATTCCCTCCGGTGCCATTCGGCCCGCTCAGGCCTTGTTTTTTGTGTTGCTGAATGCTGCTTTGTTTATAGCCACGACTTATTTTATCAATCCCATTTGTTTTTATCTCTCGCCGGTGGCCCTTCTGGTCATTTTGGGCTACAGCTATACCAAGCGCTTTACGGCTTTTTGTCATTTTGTGTTGGGTCTGGGGCTTTCTCTGGCGCCCATAGGCGCATATCTGGCCGTTACCGGCGAGTTTGCCGTGCTGCCGCTTTTGTTTTCTGCCGTCGTATTGTTTTGGGTGTCGGGTTTCGACATCATCTACGCCTTGCAGGACGAGCAATTTGACCGCGAGCATCAGCTGCACTCCATGCCTGCCCGCCTGGGGCGCAGCCGGGCGCTGCGTCTGGCGCGTCTGCTTCATCTCTTCAGCGCTTTTTTCATGCTGCTGGCCGGCTGGCAACTCCTCCACACTTATCCCGAGCTGAGTTGGCTGAGCTGGCTGGGTATAACCGTTTTTCTCGGCCTGCTCTTCTACCAACACACCATCGTTACCCCCGACGACCTCAGCCGCGTCAACCTCGCCTTCTTCACCACCAACGGCCTGGCCAGTGTGATTTTCGGGGCTTTGGTGATGCTGGATTTTTGGGTGTAAAGTGAAAAAAAAAGAGGCACTTTAGCGCCTCTTTTTACTTCTCTCATTCCTTCTTCAACTTCACCACATAGCCGGCATCCGGCGTTTGGACTTGCAGGATGTAAATGCCTGCGGGTAAGCCCGCTGTGGGCAGGGTGAGCAGTTTGTCGCCGGGCTCAATGTTTTTTGTGAACTTGAAGAGCTCTCTTCCCGTCATGTCCGTGAGACGGATGTTGGCGGTGGAAGGCTTTTCGCCTGGGTTCATGAAGAAGAGTTGTGCGTTGCCGGCGGTGGGGTTGGGGAAGAGGCGGAGGCTTCCTTCGTTGAGGCTTTGGCTTGTGCTGCCGGTGGGCTGGGGCATGACGATTTTGATTTCGACATCGTCGAAGTAGAAGCCGTCGAATTGTTGGTACTCATCAGAGAGGAGCCGGAAGCCGATTTTTATTTCCTGGCCGATGTAGTCGGAGAGGTCTATGTGTTCTTTTACCCATTCGTTTTGGACGCCGTCGTAGAGGGGTTCGCCATTGGGCTGGAAACTTCCGCTGCCGAAATTGGTGTATTGGCCGCAGAGCGGAATGAAGGCGGTGTCATTGATGATGGCGAATACCTGGGCGTAGTCCCAGTTGCTTTCAATTTCCCATTTGGCGTAGAAGGTCAGTTCGGCAGCGAGGGCATCTTCGGGTATGCTGATGAGCTGGTCGAGGGTGATGGCATGATAGGCGTCGTCTCCATAGGTGCTGTTGGGGCTGTCGGTGAAGGAGGAGTAAGGGGAGTGGTAATCCTCGGTGGTGATCCCCCAGTTGTTATAAGTTGCCCAGTCGTCGAGGTTGTCGCCGGCATCGCTGAAGAGGGTTTCGGAAGTGCCTTGCAGGTAGGTCTTTTGCAGGGTGTCCGTTCTTTCATACAGGCCGTTGTCTGTGTGGATGACGAAGGTCAGCGGGTCTCCTGTTTGGGCATCTGCGCTTATGGTAAAGGGGATGCTGAGGCTGGTCTCTTCGAGCTGTTGGAGTTGTAGTGTTTGCGGGCTTGCATTTACCGAAAGGTAAGGCTCTATCCCCTCGACCCAGAGGTCCACGGCTCCGGCTTGCAGGCCGTATTGTTTGGCGGAGAGCTCTATTTGGCCGTCGGCGAGGATGTTGACTTGGGGGTTGGTCTCTTCTACTTCGACGTAATTGAGCAGCAGATGGGCGGCCGTGAGGTTTTGGAGCATGACGGATTTGTTGAGCTCGTCAATTTGCGAGGGTGCGGGCCAGAAGCTGGGGCCGACTTCGGGGGTCAAGGAAAAGATGCGGGGTTTTTCGGATTGTTCGCCGTACATCCAGTCGTCGCTGTCGCCATTGACGATGTAACCCACGGTTTCCACGCCGGTGCCGACGAGGTATTTGTTGTCGCGGGTCATGACTTTTCCGAAGCCCTTGAAGATGGCGTCTTCGGTGGTGGGCTGGTCATTGTAGCCCCAGGGGTGGATGAGCAGATTGCCGTAGGTGTGGTAGTTGAGGGCGATTTGAAACTGGTGTGCGTTGGCGAGCTGGCGCACGGCCTGGGTCTCGGGTTCGGAGAAAGGGGCTGTGCCGCGGAAGACGTTGCTTTGGGGATTGTCGGAGGAGCCGTAATCGTCATAGCCCCATTGATAACCGTAGTTGCGGTTGAGGTCCACGCCGTTGGTATCGCCATTGTCGGGGTTTACCCAGCGGTTTTTGCGCCAGAGGCCGCCGCCCTCGGGGGCAATGGTTTCGTTATAGACATAGCCGTCGGGATTGATGCAGGGGATGAAGTACATTTCCGTGTTGTCCACGAGGTATTGGACTTCCGGGTCCGAGGCGTAGTTTTCGAGCAGGTACCAGAGGTAGAAGATCATTTGCGAGAGGCTGTTGGGCTCGCGGGCGTGATGCAGGGCCGTGTAGAGAATTTCGGGTTCTTCCTCATCGGCATCGGGATTGTCGGAGACGCGCACCCAATAGATGGGGCGCTCTTCGTGGGAGTATCCGGCCACTTGTTTGGCGGAGATGAGTTGGGGATAAGCTGCGCGCATTTGGTCGAGTATGTCCACCATTTCCTGCCAGGTGAAGTAGCCGCCCATGGAGCCGTCTTCGTAGTGTTGGGGTGTTTCATAGCCCCAATCGAAGCTGCCTTCCTCGCAGTTTTGAGATTTGGCGAAAGCCGAAATTTCCGGCTGCCGGTTGGGATTGGCGTAGTAGCTGCCGACGTCTTCGATGAGGATTTGGTAAGAGAAGCCGGCCTCATGGATGCGGGCGAGCTCCGCCTCGGAGAAGTCATTGATGAGGTAGCGCCCGGGCGCCAGTTGGCCGTGGTCGGTTTCAATGCCGAGCTGCGCCAACTCGGAGAGCTGATGTCCTTTGAGATTTATTTGTGCTCTGTGGTAGAGCGCATTTTGGGCCATGCCGTTGTTGAGGCTTACGCCAAAAATCAGGACGAGAAGAAGCATATAGCGGACCATGTCGAAAATTGCTTTGGTTTTGAATGAATTTCCTGCGATACAAAGGAAAGGCTTTTTTTTGATGGGAGGTGTCTATGTGGAGACATTTCGTTGAGTGTTGAGCGTTTAGCGTTTAGCGTTTAGTGTTTAGCGTTGAGCGTTTAGCGTTGTGGGGCGGGCTTCAGAGGTTTGGGAAGAGGCGACTTTTGAAGTTTTTGAAGAAAAAAAGCCCAAACCCCGGGGAGGGGCTTGGGCAGGTTCCATTTGGTTAAGGACGTATGAGGCAAATGGACCTTCTCGGGCGTTCGGTTCATTTTTGAACGACCTTATGATGCATTGAACTCAGTTACAAAGGTGGCGGCAGCAGCGTCGGGGTGCTATGATGAAAGTCAGAAAGGGGAATGATTTTTATCAGCGCAGAGATTTTGATGAGATTCCTTTCTAAGGTTTATCTTCGCAGCATGGCTTATTCCTTTGATCAGGCAGCAGATCGCTCGAAGACTCCCTCGGTGAAGTACGCTCCCGCCTTTTTGCGGACGATTTTTGGCAGTGCGGATGTATTGCCGATGTGGGTGGCAGACATGGAATTTGAGCCGGCGCCTTTCATTTTGGAGGCTTTGGAGCAACGCCTGCACAGGGGCAATTTGGGCTATGAGGTGTATGCCGATTCCCTGTATGAGGCTGTGGCCTCCTGGTTTGCCCGTCGCCACGGCTGGACTTTTAAGGGGCAGGATTTGCTCTTTACGCCCAATGTGGTGAGCGCTTTGGCCTTTTTGTTGCAGGAGCTGACGGAAGAGGGCGATGGCGTCATCGTGCAAACTCCGGTTTACGCACCTCTTTTCCAAACGGTTTTGGCCACGCATCGAAAGCCGGTGTACAACAGTTTGAGGTGGGAGTCCGGCCGCTATGAGATGGATTTTGATGCCTTTCGGCAAATGGCCTTGCGCCCGGAGAATAAAGTGCTGCTCCTCTGCAGCCCCCACAATCCCGTGGGGCGGGTGTGGCGTGAGGAGGAGTTGAAAAAGTTGACAGAAATTGCCGAAGAGGGGAATTTGTTCATCATCAGCGATGAAATTCACGGCGATATCGTCTATGCGCCGCATCGGCATCATCCTTTGTTGTCTTTGCCCTTTGTGAACCCGAAGCGGGTAGCCGTGCTCAGCTCACCGGCCAAGACCTTTAACATCGCCGGCATTACCAGGGCCTTTGCCCTGATTCCGGACAGGAAGTTGCGCCGCGCTTTTAAAAGCCGGCTCGAAGCCCTATTTTTGCAGCATCCGGGCGCTTTGGCCCAAGTCGCCATGGAGGCTTCTTATCGGGAGGGCGATGCCTGGGTGGATGAACTGCTGGCTTACTTAAACGAAAACAAGCGTATAGCCGAAGACTTTCTCAGCACCCATTGCCCGGAGCTCGGGATTGCTCCCTTGGAAGGCACCTTTTTGATGTGGCTGGATTTTTCGGCCTGTGGCCTGAAGGGCAGAGCGCTGCGAGACCGCCTGGTACAAAAAGGCAAGCTGGGTTTGAATCCGGGCAGTTGGTTTGGAGAGGAGGGAGCCTCTTTTATGCGGATGAACATTGCCTGCCCGAAGGAGATGTTGATGAGGGGATTGGAAAGGGTGGCGTTGATGGTTTAGTGTTTAGCGTTTAGCGTTTAGTGTTTAGTGTTTAGTGTTTAGTGTTTAGTAGGGCGGGCTTTAG
>JALVES010000440.1 GCA_027030635.1 Saprospiraceae bacterium
GAATTTCCTTTAAATTGGGCTTGAAAAGCGTTGCTCCCCGATAAGCATAAAAATTCCGAAACTTGGGGTCCACAGCCGTGGGGATGCCGCGGGCGCCGGCCTCAGCCAGAACCTTTTCAATCAGCGAAGGCGAAAGGTACCCCTTGTCGTAGTCCTGAAACAGAATGACGGAGATATTGTCGCTTTCCAGGCGCTCTTTTATTTGCCGAAAGGCAAAATCTTCTTCCTCTTCTGACAGGAGGAAGCGATCTTCTTTATCTACCCGCAAAAGGTGCTGGCCACCCGAAAGCAGCCGTATCTTTACCGTGCTTCGCCTTGCTTTGGAGCGCAAAACGCCCGAGCTGTCCAGGCCCTGCTCTGCCATCAACTCCAGCAGACGCTCACCTTCTTCATCCCTTCCCAACACGGTATGAAGCAGAGGCTCCGCGCCCAGTGCCTTGAGATTGAGCGCCACATTGCCGGCGCCGCCGAGGCGATTCTCGGCCTTTTTCAAATCCAGGACAGGCACGGGAGCTTCCGGCGAAATGCGCCTGACCTCGCCCCGCAAATAGCGGTCTAACATGAGGTCGCCCAAAACCAGCACCCGCATGCCCCGGATTTGCTCAAAAAAGGCCTTGGCAGAGGTTTCTCCTTTCATGGATAACTCAGTTTTGCAATGCTTTTGCCTCGATCACATCTAAACAGCAGCGGGCTGCTCCGCGGTGGCGGCGCAAATATAGCTGCAATTCCCTTTTTGCCTTCGCCAAACGCCCGGAATCCTGCCATTCGGCGAAGCGGCTCGCCAAGGCCTCTGTACTATCTACAGGGGAAGCTGCCCCGGCCTTCACGAGTTGTACGGCCTCTTCAAAACCGTGGTAACGGGGCCCAAACAAAACGGGCAAGCCAAAAGCAGCCGGCTCGAGGATGTTGTGAATGCCCCGGCCAAAGCCCCCTCCAATGTAAGCGATTTGTCCGTAGCGATAGGCCCGTGAAAGCAGGCCTATGGTGTCGAGAATCAGCACGCGGGTATCTTCACGCAAAGGCTCTTGCTCAAGGCAGGTGTAGCGCTGCACGGGCAGCTCAATCCGACGCATGAGCTTTTCGATGCGCCTGGGGTTGATTTCGTGCGGGGCGATGAGGACTTTGTAGTTGTACCTCACAGGTGAATATACAGGGCTGCCCGCGCCCCCGGCCCCTGAAGGGGAGGGCTGCCCGCTCTTCCCACCCGCGCCCCCGGCCCCTGGAGGGGAGGGCTGCCCGCTCTTCCCGGCAAGGGGAGAGGAATCTCCTGAAAAAGAGGTGTTTAGCCAGGGCAGGAGTACTTCTTCATCGGACGGCCAGCTGCTGCCTATGATGAAAAGGGGGTCTTTTCCTCCACGTGTAAACTGCTCCAGGACATCTATGCGTTCAGCCTGTTCTGCCAACTCCAGGACGCGGTCAACGCGGGGATCGCCACAGATTTTTACGTTCGTATATCCTATGCTCTCCAACAACTGCTTCGAGCGTTCGTCCTGCACCATGATGGCTTTGAAAGCAAAGAGCATTTGGCGGTACCACTTGCCGCCGCGGGCAGCGGGCTTGAAAAACACCTGTTTGGGGCGAAAACGGGCTGCGATGAGAAAAGCGGGAATCATCCTTCGCTTCAATTCGCGCAGGTAAAACCACCAGAATTCGTATTTGACAAATACCGCCAGGGTAGGGCGAAACTCATCCAGCAACTCGCGGGCATGGCGGGGACTGTCCATGGGCAGGTACATGAC
>JALVES010000441.1 GCA_027030635.1 Saprospiraceae bacterium
CTGAAAGTTGAGGAATAGAGCCGCCCACATCGCCTATGATGCGCACCTTGTGTTGTAGCAAGCCGGCTCCCAGCTGTAAGACAGGCCCCTGTTGATTGCCTTTGGGCGCTTTGCCTCTGAAGAAGTAGCCGAGATGCAGGCCGTAGTATTGCCCCCGCTCGCGCATCAGGACATTAGCGGGTGTGCCGTCGTAGTTGTAGATCAGCCCGTTTTCGTCTCGCAGGGGAGCCAGTACATCGGTTTTTACGTTCTGCCCGAAGAGCAGGGACGTTTGCAAACCCAGTGTCCATCCTTTGGGCAGGCTGTAATCTATTTGCAATCCTGTAATACCATTGTTGCCAAAGCGCTCCTGCAAATCGCCTCCGGGCCATTGAAATCCATAGTGGATGCCAATTTGCAGGATGGGCCCGCTGTTGTCGTACTTTTGGGCTTTCGCCAAATGAAAGCAAAACAAGAGGAGCAGCAGGCCGGAGAGTCTATGGATAAGGTTCATTTTTAAAGTATTTTTTCCCACAAAGGTAATTGTTTTTCCCCGGCCGGATTTTCACTCTTTCGGGCTTTGTAAAACGCTTATCTTTGCGCGCAAATTCACGCATAATGACAGACACGCCAGGATTTCCGCTGCCCCTGCCCATGGTGGACTTACAAACGCAATACCTTCGCCTGAAGCCCGAAATAGATGCTGCCATAGGCGGCGTACTCAGCAGCAGTCGCTACATAGGTGGCCCCGTGGTCGAAGACTTCGCAAGAGGACTGGCTGCTTATCTCAATGTCGCACATGTCATTCCCTGTGGCAATGGCACCGATGCGCTGCAAATTGCGCTGATGGCCCTGGACTTGCAGCCCGGCGATGAAGTTATCACTGCGCCCTTTACCTTTGTGGCTACGGCCGAGGTCATTGCCCTGCTAAAGCTCAAGCCCGTTTTTGTGGATGTGGACCCCGATACCTTCACCCTGCAGCCGGAGCAGGTGGAAGCAGCCATCACCGAACGCACCAGGTGCATCATTCCCGTGCATCTCTTTGGGCAGGCGGCAGAGATGCAGGCTTTGCTCGATATTTCCCGGAAGCACGGCATACCCATAGTCGAAGACAATGCGCAGGCCATTGGGGCAGACTATTTGTTTCCCGATGGCAGCCGCCGAAAACTGGGGACGCTGGGTGCCATTGGCTGTACGTCCTTTTTCCCCTCCAAAAACCTGGGAGCTTACGGCGATGGGGGAGCGCTCTTCACGCAAGACGATGCCCTGGCGGAAAAGCTCCGCATGCTGGTCAATCACGGCATGAAGCGCAGGTATTATCACGACCTCATTGGCGTCAATTCCCGCTTGGATGCCGTGCAGGCCGCTGTACTCGGAGTAAAGCTCCCGCACTTGGATGCATTTGGCGAAAGCCGCAGAAAAGCTGCCGACTACTACGATGCCGGACTGGCCGGGCTGGAAAAGGTGCAAACACCCGTGCGTGCGCCTTATTCCACACACGTCTTTCACCAATACACCCTGCGCGTGGCTGAGGGAAGAGATGCCCTGCAGGCGCATTTGGCGAAAGCCGGAATCAGTTCGGCCGTTTACTATCCCGTTCCGCTGCACTTGCAGGATGCCTATCGCACCTTTGGATACAGCGAAGGAGATTTTCCCGTTACCGAACAACTTTCCCGCGAAGTGCTCTCTCTGCCCATCCACACCGAGCTGCGGCCCGAGATACAGGATTACATCATCGCTCACATCAAATCTTTCTT
>JALVES010000442.1 GCA_027030635.1 Saprospiraceae bacterium
GGTTGACGGTTTACAGTTTTTTTTATTGGGTGTTCGGCGGATAGTGGGGTTTTGTTGAGCGTTGAGCGTTGAGTGTTGAGTGTTTATCGTTTATCGTTGAGCTTCGAGCGTTAAATGTTAAGCACTAAGTATTGAGCATTAAGGATTGACGTGGGGAGTTCCACCGATTTCACCACTTCCACCGATTTCACCGCTTTCACCGATTCCACCGCTTTCACCGCTTTCACCGCTTCCACCACTTCCACCACTTCCACCGTTCCACCAATTCCACCACTAAACACTAAACCTTACAAACAAAACACCAATAACTAAACAATGCCCCCTTCCTGTTCAAAAACCCCTTCTCCTGCTTCAGCCCGCAGCTTTGCAGCAAAGCCAGGTAGTCTTGCAGGTCGGCTTCGCGGGGGTTGGTAAAGCTCCAAAAGAGCAGCCGGAACAAATACTTAACCGGCAGAAAACGATGGACCTCCACCAACAGCACCAGGCGGCCATTGGGCTTGAGGTGATTGCGCATATCCATCAGGCTGGCGCGCATGTCGTCGAAGCGGTTTAGGGCATTGAGGCAGAAGATGTAATCGTACTTTTCGCACTCGCTTTTGTTTTCGGCAAAAAACTCCTCGATGGAGTCCGAATAAAAGCGCACTTTGGGGTAATACGCCTTTTGAAAGTGCTCCAATTCCTCCTCGTACTTGCCCAGCAGCGGGTCCACGGCATCTACACGGGACTTTTCGCCCAGAGCGATGAAGATGCCCACCGGCCCGCAGCCCGCATCCAAAACGCAGGCATCGGCTTCCGGCGCTATGGCCAGGCGCTCCAAAAAGTCTTTCCAATAGGCCGTTCGGGCATCCAAATACTTCTTCGGGGGGCGCTTATCGCCGAGATAGCGCTTCCACCAATGAAGTTGAAACCAGCGTGCTATGTTTCGGCGAATAGATGCCATGTTGGATTTTCGGTTCGTTTATATGCTTAATGGTTCACTAAGCATATTAGACTGCAATACGCCCGAAGAAAGCGGGCAGCCCACCCCTTTAGGGGCCGGGGGCGCGGGCAGCCATTGCTTCGCACACTATAAGCCACCCCAAAACTTAATGCTCCATTAGCCGCCCAAAAGTAGGGAAAAAGCAGCAAAAGAGCTATCTTCGTCGTTGTAGAAAAGAGATTTTGCTTTGCCGCGGCGGAACGCAGCATCTCCAAAACCGTACTATGGACTTCATATTAACCCTCGGCCGATCGGAAAAGGACTTCATACAGGCCTGCGTAGCCCGCGAAAAGTGGGCCCTCAAAATCCTGTACGAAGAATACTACGGCACGCTGCTGGCTGTATGTATGCGCTATTCCAACAACTCGGACGAGGCCGTGGACATCCTGCATGAAGGCTTCATCAAAATCTTCAAGAACATCAAAAAGTACCAGATCGGCACTTCCCTCGGGGCCTGGATGCGCCGCATCATGGTCAACACCGCCATAGATTACTACCGCCGCCAAAGCCGACGCAGAACCGAAGACCTCGACAAAGCTTATGAGCTGTCCGCCAACCAACCGGATGCCATCCAGCAGCTCTCGGAAAAGGAAATCCTCCAAGCCATCCAAGAGCTCAGCCCAAGCTATCGCGCCGTCTTCAACCTCTACGTCATAGACGGATACAGCCATAAAGAAATTGCCGATATGCTCGGCATCACAGAGAGCACCTCGCGCTCCAACTTAGTAAAAGCGAGACTTAAACTTAGAGAAAAACTGGAAAAACTCAAATAATAACCGTGGGGAGCCCAAAAAACATAGAACAACTGATCCGGAGAAAAATGCAGCAGTTGCAAATCCCCTATGAGCCCAAACACTGGCAGCTCATGGAAAAACGCCTGCGCAACGAACCCGGCTTCAAACTGAAGGAAAAGGACGAACTCATTTCGCCGGCTCTGCTCGATAAAGCCGCCGAAAAAATCGCCCTTTCCTCTTCTGTCCGACAAGAACAAAACTGGCACGAATTCGAACAACGCCTTTACGAAGAAGGCATCCTCACCCCCCGCGTCGAGCCGGAAACCCTGCTGCGCAACAGCCTCCGCCACCGCGAAGAGCCCTACAATCCCGCGCATTGGCAGCAGATGTCCCGTCGGATAGACCGCGAGTTCTCCATGGTGCATCGCCTGATTCGATACAAAGTCGTGGAAGTGGCCGTCATGTTGTTGCTCATTATCAGCATCTTACAGCACGAATCCTTTTCGCCTTTCGGCAAATCTTTGCGCTGGTTTAACTTGCCAAATCTGTACAAACACGAGCAAACACCTTCTTCGGCTTCCACCAAAAGCGAAACGGAGCGGGAAACTCAACTTTCATCATTGCGAGAGATAAACACCTATCCCCCGCAAACAACCCTGAAAAAACCAGATGAACGAGTTGCCCCGCCCGTTTCTTTGGTCGGGCACCATGCTTCCTCCAAACTGAAACAGATTGCACCCGCCAAAGTCAATCCGAAAACCAACCGCCAAAGCAGCGTTATCCCCCAAAGCATTCGGCATGAAATAACCGAAGCCAATAAAAAAGACCACCGCCGGGCAAACAAAACATCAAAAACAAACCGCAATAAATTTAAACTGCCAAGCCCGCTCTTTAAGAAAGACAAGAAAATTCTCGCAAGCATAGAAAAGCGATACCTCAAAGCCAAAGCCCACAAACCTCTCCTGAGCAGAGGGCGAACCTCTCTCTGGGTCGCCTATGACTACAACCGCATTTACTCGCCCCGGGACCCCATTTTCAACACGGCCTCCTACCTGATAGACTCCTTCGGCCTCAGTGCCGGCGTGGACTTCGGCATCGGCCTCAACAACTGGGAATTCCGCTTCGGAGCAGCTTACTCCTCCGTAGCCTATCGCTCTTTCACCCCTACGCTCACCTATGGCAACTTCAGCCTGCTAATCGTCGAAGACTTCGATGGCGTACAATACGACATGCTCGAAATTCCGGTCTCCTTCAGCCTCTACCTCAACCCCTCCGGCAAACGCTGGGATGCCTATGTCTCTGCCGGAGCATCGGGCGTGTTCGTACTCAACAACTCTTACAAATATCGCTACGACGTAATCACCTCCTCCGAAAAGCCCAACCCAACCGACAGCGAAGTGGACGCTCTCTTGTCTCAATCCAAGCTCAAAAAGAAAAATTTCAGCGAAGGCATCTTTGAAGGAGGCGCCTGGAAAGACAACTCCTTCCTCTTCGGCCAAATCAGCCTCGGCCTCGAACGCCGCATCAATGCCCGCTGGCAGGTTTACTTAGAACCCACTTACCGCGTCCATCTCAGCAACCGCGGCCTCGGCCCCAATCGCGACCACCTGCGCAACCTCTCCCTGCGCCTCGGCTTAAAAGCAGGAGTATGGTGATCACCGCATAGAACACCCCAAGCCAATGAGAAAATCCTGTAGAGCCGCATTGCCATGCAGCCGCATTGCAATGCGGCTCTACAGCTACACCTTCTTTCCCTTCATGGCTTCAGCTATGGTCTTATCCATAGCCCGCTCGGCAAAGGGGCGGGTGTATTCATTCAACTTATCAATAGCTTGAAGAATGGCGTCTTTGTCCTCGCCCTTGACGGCCCCGGCCAAGGCTTCAATCAGCGAATTCGTCTGCCTGAGTTCTTCTTCGGAGAGCAGGCTGCGATGCTGCTGCAAAAATTTATCAGCGGCCTGAAGGAGATTGCCGGCCTCCACGCGGGCTTCCAAAAGCGCACGGGCATCGCGATCTTCGCGGGCATGTTGGATGGACTCCAGCAACATGCGAGCCATTTCTTCCTCGCTCAGTCCATACGAGGGCTTCACATCTATTTGCTGCTCTACGCCGGAGCGCAACTCTTTGGCCTTAACCGTCAGAATGCCATCGGCATTGAGAATAAAATGAATTTCAATCTTGGGAATGCCTGCCGGCATGGGAGGTATGCCCCGCAAGACAAATTCTCCCAGCTTGCGGTTGTCCTTTACCAAATCGCGCTCGCCCTGATACACGCTGATGCGCAGATTCGCCTGGCCGTCTATGGAAGTGGTATATTGCCGTCCTACGCGGGTAGGAATGCGCGAGTTGCGCGGCAGGATGACGTCCATCAGCCCGCCCAGGGTTTCTATACCCAGCGAAAGCGGCGTAACGTCCAACAACAAAATGCCCTTGCGGTTGCCCGCCAGAATGTCTGCCTGCACAGCAGCACCCAGAGCCACCACCTCGTCGGGATGAATGCGGTCAAAAGGCCGCTGCTCAAAAAAGGCCTCCACCTCCCGGCGCACCAAAGGCACCCGCGTAGAACCTCCAACCAAAATGACGCGGTCTATTTCAGCCACTTCTTTGCCGGCATCTTTTAAAGCCTGGCGGCAACTCTCTATGGTGCGCTGCACCAAAGGCGCGATCAGCGCCTCAAATTTTTCGCGACTGATTTCTACTTCGCGCCCCTGCAAACGGGTGCTGTAGTCCTCTTCAGTAGAAAGCGCTTTTTTCGCCTCTTCGGCAGCAAGCCGCAAGGCCTGCCCCAAACCGGCCGAAGCTTCCAGATCGGCCTCCGCCCAGCCATAGGTCTCCATCCAATAGTGTACCAGGGCGCGGTCAAAATCATCTCCGCCGAGAAAGGTGTCGCCATGCGTAGAAAGCACTTCAAAAATGCCCTGATGCAGATGCAGCACAGAGATGTCAAAAGTTCCTCCACCCAGATCATAGACCGCGATGTATTGCTCATCTTCGGGATTCAGTCCCAGACCATAAGCCAGGCTGGCAGCCGTAGGCTCATTGACAATGCGCAGCACCTCCAGGCCTGCCAGCTTACCCGCATCCCGCGTAGCCTGGCGCTGGGCATCGTTGAAATAAGCCGGCACGGTAATAACGGCCTTGCTGATCTCCTGCCCCATTTGCTGCTCGGCCCTTCGCTTCAAAGCTTTAAGAATCTCCGCCGACAACTCAATAGGCGTGTAAAAGCGATCATACACCTGAATCTTCACCAACTGGTTCTCATCCTCACTCTCAATGATGCGATAACCGAAATACACCTGATGCTCTTCAATGTCCTTATAGGATTTCCCCATCAAACGCTTCACTGAATAAACAGTGTGCTGCGGGTGCGTCACCATTTTTTTGAGCGCCTCTTCACCGGTGATGATGCTGCCATCAGCCGCAAAGTGCAAAACGGAGGGCAAAAGCGCACTCTTCCCTTCCTCATCCCGTATAGCCACCGGCTCACCATCTTTGACATAGGCCACCAGGCTGTTCGTAGTGCCCAGGTCAATGCCCACAATGAGGTCCTTCTGCTCTTCCTCTTTGTGTATCTGCCCTTTTTGAAGGTCTATGGAAATTTTTGGCATAATCCGTTTTGTTAAGCGCCCAATACAAAAGGGGGCTCTGCCCCCTTTCATAAACAACTGATGTTCAAGGTTGTTTATACTCAGTCTAAAAAAGGTGCAGCCAATCTCTCAGCTGCCCTTTTGCACCTTTAATGTTCCACAACCATCCTCCCCGATACCTGCGCATGCCCATCCGACAGCGTGTAGATGTACATGCCATCCGGCAGTTGGCCGGCATGGAAGGTCCATTGGTTGAAGCCCTCGGTGAGTTGGAGCGTGTGAGTCTGCAGAGGCTCGCCGAGCAGGCTGTAGAGGGTAAAGTTGTAAGCTCCGGCCTTTTTGGTAATGATCTCCAGGGTAGTCGTGCCGCTAAAGGGGTTGGGCAGGTTGCGGAAAGATTCAATTTGTGAAACCGGCTCGTTGACATCCACCCAGATGCTGCAGTTGGGCGAGCCCTGCTCCTGCACGTAAAGGGTGTAGCTGCCCGGAGCCAGGTCGGGATTGGGAAATTGCAAAGGCGCCCCCGTAGGCGTAAAGGGGCTGTACAATTTGCCGGAGATCACCAGGTCATGGGCTCCTATATCAGAAGGATTGACAGCCTTGCCGTAAATCACCACACAGCCGGCATCACCTGCAGCAAAGGAGCAACTGCCGGGATTGCAGGAGTAAGACATGCCTTCCGGCAAATTCGATATGGCATCGGCATCCAAAACGACGGAGTCTATGGGAATAGAAGTGCCGCCAATGGTAATGGTGTCGCCCACCACTACCGTAAAGACAAATTGGAAGTATTCATCCAAACAGGCTGTATCGGTAATGCCTCCATCGGGATTGAGATCAGCATCAAAGGGCAGCGGATAAACTCCGGCAGAGGTGTCCTGATAAATGGCATCCACTTCACATTCATTGATTTGTTGAGCAGAGAGGCTGAAGAAAAATCCCGTCAAAGCGAGAAGTGAGAGTAAGTACTTTTTCATATTCGACATTTTTGGGTTTATGAAAAGCGCCGGCATACGGCGCCTGAAAATACGCGCAAAGAGCCTGCCTGAATGGGTCCTGCACAGGCAGGCCGGATTTATCCAAACGGGCTCATAAAGATACGAAACTCCCGAAAAGCGGAATGACGCTTTTCCTACATATTTTTAATTTCCTGCACCAATTTGTTCAGGGTATCCTTGGCATCTCCGAACAACATGCGGGTGTTGTCCATAAAAAACAGCGGGTTTTGGATGCCTGCATAGCCCGGGTTCATGCTTCGCTTGAGGACGATCACGTTTTTGGCCTTCCACACCTGCAAGACGGGCATGCCGTAAATGGGGCTGGAGGGCTCCGTTTCGGCAGCCGGATTTACCACGTCATTGGCACCTACGACCACGGCGATATCGGCCTGGGCCAGGGCTTCGTTGGCAGCGTCTAAGTCCAGCAATTTGTCGTAGGGGATATCGGCTTCCGCCAAAAGGACGTTCATGTGCCCGGGCATACGGCCGGCTACGGGATGTATGCCGTACTTTACGCTGACGCCATTGGCCTCGAGGAGTGCGTCTAACTCCTTGACCACCATCTGTGCCTGGGCCACCGCCAAACCATAACCGGGCACGATGACCACTGAGTTGGAATAAAAGAGCTGGATGGCGGCATCCGTCAGGCTCACCTCTTTGGCCACCTGGTCGCCGGCAGCGCCTGCCGGACCGGCCTTGCCGCTGCTGCCGAAGCCTCCTATCAGCACGTTGAGCAAACTGCGATTCATGGCCTCGCACATCAATACGGTGAGGATGGTGCCCGAAGCGCCCACCAAAATACCGCCGACAATCATAATGCGGCTGTCATAGGCAAAACCCGCTGAGGCTGCTGAAAGACCGGAAAAGGAGTTCA
>JALVES010000443.1 GCA_027030635.1 Saprospiraceae bacterium
TGATGAATACGAATTGGATGTAAGCGTCATTGTCTTTGATGATCCCGTAAAAATCTTTCATCGCATCCCGCATCTCCCGGGCAACATTCTTATCGGTAATATTGTCCAGAATGGGCTTGTCGTATTCGTCTATGAGGATGACTACCTTTTGATTGTGCTTTTTGCTTGTTTTTTAAATCAGCTCTTTAAAGCATTCTATAGGATCAGATGATTGACAAGCGATGCCTACAGTCTCTCCAGCATCGCTTAAAGTGCTATTCAGTCTCTTATTTAACTTTTCAATAGTCTTAACCACCCCAGAACCCATGCTGATTCTCAACACCGGATACTTCACCTCCCAATCCCACTTATCATAGATGTACAAGCCCTTGAAAAGCTCTTTTCGACCTTCGAAGATGTCTTTAAGCGTATCCAAAAACAAACTCTTCCCAAAGCGACGGGGGCGGGAGAGGAAGTAATATCCTTCCTTTTGAATCAAATTGTAAGCGATTTCCGCTTTGTCAACATAGACAAAATCTCCCTCGATAATCTTGCTCAAAGTCTGCATCCCAATGGGTAGCTTCTTCATGACGCTGCTTTTGAAGCGCAAGATACAAAACTCAATGGAGAATGGAAAATGGATTTCTCCGTGAACACTCCGTGAGCTCCGTGTACACCGTGGTGAGTTTAGCCCATATCCAGTCATGGTTCGGCTACATTTGTCACGCCCGTCACGTTTATCACGTTCATCACGTCTATCCAGTCTTTGTTTTTTGCAAAGCGTTATCTCGAGCTAAAAAGTGCCGCCCCTACGGGGCTTTTTTTAAATGGCCACCATGAGTTACCAAGATACCACCCCTCCGGGGTTCTACCTATGTCATGGGCAGTATTGGCCGATTCTGCTGATTCTGCCAATTCTGCCAATTCCGCCGATTCCGCCGATTCCACCGATTCCGCCGATCCCACCGATTCCGCCGATTCCACCGATTCCGCCAACGGACAACGGACAACAGACAACAGACAACAGCCCCCCCAAAAAGAAAACCCGCATATGCGGCCACCAAAGCCCCATAGCGAGTTGCTCACCATACTGAAATAAAAGCTTTCCAAGCCCCGAAGGACTTAGAAAGCCCTTTACTTCAAGCCTTTCTCATCGGAGACCGTCAGCTTGTGGCGGCCTTTGGCGCGGCGGCGTGCCAAGACCTTGCGGCCTTCCTTAGTACTCATGCGCTCGCGAAAACCGTGCTTGTTGACACGCTTGCGGCGCGAAGGTTGAAAAGTCCTTTTCATCGCTCATTTATTTTAGGGGTGCAAAGGTAAGAAAAAATGCTGAACTTTACCGCTTCGGAGGAAATAAAATCTCTTATTCCATGAAAACAGCCCATTTTTCTTACAAAGAGCGCCGCCTGAGCTACCGCTTTTCGGAAAACGAGGGGCCCCTGCTGGTATTCATCCACGGCTTTTGCGAAGACAGCCGGATGTGGGAGGAGTTTATCCGGCCCTTTCAAAGGGATTATCGCATCCTGCTGCCCGAGCTGCCGGGCTTTGGGGCCTCGGAAGTCATCTCTCCCCTCTCCATAGCGGAGATGGCCGAAGCCCTGCAGCTCTGCCTCGAAGACTTTGGCGCCGACAGCTATGCCCTCATCGGGCACTCCATGGGCGGCTACGTGGCACTGGCTTTCGCCCGACAGGCTCTCGCTGCCCAAAGGCAGTCCAAACTCAAGGGCCTGGCACTCTTTCACTCCCACCCCTATGCCGACAGCGGAGAAAAACGGGAAAACAGACGCAAAAGCATCGCATTCATCGAAGAAAACGGCAGCGAGCGCTTCGTCGCTCAGCTCATCCCCAAACTCTTCCACAAACGAGTGCCTCAGGCAGAGCAAAAGCTCATCCAATACGCGCGTACTCATTTGCCGAAAGGCATACAAACAGCCCTGGCCGCCATGGCCGAACGCCCCGACAACTCCCGGGTACTCACGCAATTGGACATCCCCGTCGCCTTTATCGTCGGCGGAAAAGACACCGCTGTGCCGCTCGAACTCAGCATGAAACAATGCCTGCTGCCCAAAATCGCCTACATCGAATACCTGCGCGAAGTTGGCCACATGGGCATGTTCGAAGCGCCCGAAAAATGCCAGGACTTTTTGCTAAATTACCTCGAACAAGTCCATAAATAAACCTATCATCCGCCTCAGCATGAGAAAACTTCCGCTCCTCTTTCTGCTCGCCTGGCTTGGCTTTCAGGCCTCTTCACACACCCGCCTCGCCACACCCGACAGCCCGCAGCCAACAGAGCACATACGCTGCGACAGCTACCCGCAGGCCGACTTCATCTGGCCGGTACACTTCCCCGTGCGCCTCTCCGGTTCCTTCGGCGAGTTGCGCAGCCGACACTTCCACTCAGGCGTGGACATCCGCTCCTCAAACGGGCAGGTCGGCGACAAGATTTACGCAGCCGCCGCAGGCTATGTGTCGCGCATCAAAATCGAAGCCGGGGGCTATGGCAAAGCCCTCTACATCACCCATCCCAACGGCTACACCACCGTCTATGCCCACATGGATCGCTTCACGGATGAGATTGAGACTTTCGTCAAACAGGAGCAATACAAGCGCCGCAGCTTCGCGCTAAACATTTATCCTCCGGACACCCTCTTTGCCTTTCGGCAAAACCAATACATCGGACGCATGGGCAACCGCGGACGCTCTTCCGGGCCGCATCTGCATTTTGAAATTCGCCACACGGCAAGCGAAGAGATCATCAATCCCCTCTGCTTTGGGCTGAAGTGGTACGACAGACAGCCGCCACAGATGTACCAACTCAAAGTCTATGAACTCGACCCCGATGGCCGCCTCCTCCACACCCAAACGCTCAGGCTCTACGGACGCGACGGGCACTATCACCCCGCGGAAAAAACCATCAAAATACACAGCCCCCGCGTGGCCTTCGCCCTGGAAGTTACCGACAGACAGCCCTCCGGCGCGCGCAACGGCATCACCGAATTGCATCTGCTCAGCAGTGGCAAACGCCTGTGGAGCTGGCGCCTACAGCGCTTCTCCTTCGACCATACCCGTTATGTGAACGCCCGGCAGGATTTTGCCGAAAGGCAACACAGCGGCAAACGCTTCTACCGCTGCCACCGCCTGCCGGGCGACCTCATGCCCAACACCTGCGAAGGCCCCACCGACGGCTACCTCGCCCTCAGTGAAAACGAGCGCCAAAGCATCCGCATAGAAGCCCTTGACTTCAACGGACAAACCGCCACCCTTAGCTTTGAAGTGCTGCGCGAAGAAGGCGAGAGCCCTCAAAACAGCGCTTCCTTCAACTACATCCTGCCCTGGAAGGAAGCCAACCTCATCAGGCAAAACGACATTCAACTGTACTTCCCCGAAAACAGCCTGTACGAAGACCTCTATCTCAAACTGTCTGAGTCAGATGATGAATCTTCGGAGTATTACTCCAAAGTCTGGCACGTACACACGCCCGACGTTCCCCTGCACCGGGCCATGCAAATCGGCATACGCCCCGGGCGCGAGATGGATGCCCAAACGGCCCAAAAGGCCTTCATCGCCTACTGCCGCCCCGACGGGAAAATCGTCAACTGCGGCGGCAAATGGAAAGATGGATATCTGCTCGGCAAAAACGACCGACTCGGCGATTACTCCATTCAAATAGACAGCACACCGCCCCGCCTGCAAGCACTCTCCTTTGCCTCCAACATGCGCGGCCGCCGGCGCATGAGCTTCCGCGCCTACGACGAAACCCGCACGGCATCTCATATCGAAGGGCTCCAATGGAAGGCCTTCGTGGACGGCCAGTGGCTGCTCATGGAATACGACCTCAAGTCGCGAACCCTCTACCACGAATTCGACGGCAGCATCCCTCCCGGCAAACACCGGCTGGTGCTCATAGTCCGTGATGCCATGGGAAATGAGCGCAAGTTTGAAGGGGAGTTTTATTTTTAGTTTAGTGTTGAGCGTTTAGCGTTTGACCGATGAAACTAAAACGTTTTTGCCATAAGCATGCCAAACATCTTAGTATTCATCTTTCGGCTCATGATTCTTTTTGACATCCAGACCAATACATTGTTCATAAAACCCGGAGTAACCAACACTTTTTTGCCAAGTGCATTAACGGCCGATTTGGCAACCAAATCCGGTTTCATCAATTTCATAGGCATAGCGGAGAAATCATTGCCAGAAGTCATTTCCGTCTCGGTAAGGCCCGGGTTTAAAACCAAAACGTCAATTCCTTTTGGCTTCAACTCATAAGCCAAGCCTTCTCCTTTCACAATTTCATGCGCCTTTGTCCCCGCATAAATTGAAGAAAATGGTGTCCCCATAAATCCAAGGATAGAGGCAGTATATATGATACCCCCCCTCCTCCTTTCAATCATTTTTTGTACAAAGTGATGCGTCAATATGGCAGGGACTTTAACATTTAAATCAATCATCCTCAAGTCATTTTCCAGGGAGTTGTCTAAATAATTCCCGATATACATCATCCCGGCATTGCTCACTAAAAGGCCGACTTTTAAAGGGTCAGTTACTTCTCTTATCTCGCGTAAAAAGTCATTTGACAGCAAATCAACTGCCAATGCAATTGCCTTTATTTTGTGCTTCTTTTCTAATTCACTTGACAGCTTTTCAAGCCTTTCTTTTCGCCTTGCCACCAAAATTAAATCCAATCCCTTTTTGGCCAATTGCTTTGCAAACGCTTCACCAATTCCCGATGATGCTCCCGTGATTAGGGCATATTGCCCGTACTTTTCCTTAAAGTTCATATCTGCTTAGTTTAGTGTTGCGCATGCAACACGGTTAACAATTTAGTCACTTCGTCAACTTATGAAGAACCAAATTCAAGGCCTGCTCTCCATCCTCACCCAATTTTGCTTTCGCTTCCTCAGTTGCGGCTTTCCAATCGGGTATAATTGACTCCACATAACTTGCTCCCTTATCCGTAATGTAAATAACCGGCCTTGATTTATCATACTTTTTCACAAAATAACCTCGCTCAATCATTCTCTTCAAGTCCCTTGTCACAGTAGATCGCTCCAACATCAATTTCTTGCCAATCTCACTTTGAGGAAGAAACTTATGCTTACCGACTATCATCAACAAGCTCAATTGACTCATAGTCACATTGTGTGCTTTTAAATGCTTCCGATAAATGGCACTTACGGTTCTAATAGATAATGCCAATTTAGAAGCAACACATATCCAGGGATCTGTGCTTTCAAGCAAATCGTATGATTTTTTCAAAGCCATAGCGCAAAGATACGAAAACATGTTGTATATACAACATACGGGTCAAAAAAAAGTTTACCGGGTATGAGGGCAGCAGGCTAAAGCCCGCCCAACTAAACGCTAAACGCTAAACGCTAAACGCTAAACGCTACACGATACACGATACACGATAAATCCCCCCGCTTTCACCAACCGACAACCGACAACCAATTCCGCCAATTCCGCCGATTACACCGATTTCACCACTTCCTCCGCAAACTCCTCCACCTCCCTTTTCTCCGTAGAAAAGTTGATGCCCAGGGCGATGAGCTTTTTGCCCGAGGAGCGATACTTGTCGAGATAGCCCCTTTCTTTGATTTGTTTGAGGGCTTCTTCAACGGATTGGTCTATTTTGAACTCCATGGCATAGACCTTGTCCTCCAATTCTACCAGCACATCGGCCCGGCCGCGGGCGGTGTTGACTTCGTCGCTGTGGAGGTCTATGCCGATGTAGTCGAAGAAGATGTGGATGAGCAGGTGATAGACGCGTTCTTTGTCTTCGTACAACTGATGGGGAAGGTTGTAGAGGATTCTGTTGAGGGTGTCTTTGAGCAGTTCAAAGTCTTCCGTCTGCAGGGCGCGGCGGGCGTTTTGGACGGGTTCGTTACCAAAGCCCGGCTCTAATTTGGCGAAAGCCCCAAGGAGATACTCCAACATGGATTCTTTGACCTCGCGGTTTGGGTAGCCCAGGGTGTATAGACGGGTTTTTGAGTCATATTTTTTGACCGTCAGATAGCCCGTCTGGAAGAGCAGGGCGCCTGTGGGGATGTCTTTGCTGATTTGAAAGGCCTCAAAAAAAGCTTCGCCGACTTTCAATCCATCGAAGTCGTAGTACTGTTTTTCCTTGATGAGGTCTATGAGGAAAGAGGGCGTGGCCGTGGCAAACCAGTAGTTGGAAAAGCGCTCTTCTTCGCAGAGCAAGAGGATGCTGAAGGGATTATAGACGAACTGCTTTCCGTCCCAGCTATAGCCGTTGTACCACTTTTTGATTTCCTCTAAGGTCTCTTTTTCGCTCAGGTCTTCGTTTTCGGCGAGTTGTTTGATGCACTCTTCAAAGTAGTGCTCCAACTCCTCCTCCGTATAGCCGAGCATGGAACTGTACTTCCGGCTCATGGTGATGTCGCGCAGGTTGTTGAGGTCGGAAAAAATGCTGACGCGGCTGAATTTGGATACGCCTGTGATGAAAACCATGCGCAGCGAGGGGTCGCTGTCTTTGATGCCGGAGTAGAAGTTTTTGAGGATTTGCTGGTTCTCCTGCGCCCGGGCGATTTCCTTTCCGAGGTAATCTATGATGGGTTTGTCGTATTCGTCTATGAGCAGCACCACCTGACCTTTGGCCTGAGCCAGTTTTCTCAGAAGCTCTTCAAATTGATTTTTGAGGCTGTCATCCTGCAAGGATATGTCGTGGGAGCGGGCCACTTCCTGAATGTACTTTTGAAGTTCGACATAGAGCCCGTTCATGTGATAATCTAAGCTCGCAAAGGGGATGTGTATGACGGGATTGGTCTTCTCCCAGTCCCAGTGGTCTTCTATCCACAGGTCTTTGAACAGCTCTCTGCTCCCGCTGAAGAGCTCTTTCATGGTACTGACCAGCAAAGACTTGCCAAAGCGGCGGGGGCGGGAGAGGAAGTAGTACTTTCCTCCCGCAGCGAGTTTGTAAACATACTCTGTCTTATCAACATAAAGGTATGCACCTTGCCGAAGTTCCCGAAAGTTTTGTATGCCTATGGGTAGTTTTTGCATGTTACAAAGATAGGGATTTAATGGAGAATGTGGGCGCTTCGCGCCTAATGTGGGC
The DNA here is from genome assembly GCA_027030635.1 of Saprospiraceae bacterium. Classification (GTDB taxonomy): domain Bacteria; phylum Bacteroidota; class Bacteroidia; order Chitinophagales; family Saprospiraceae; genus WGBN01. Next base: position 7,061 of record JALVES010000443.1, read on the forward strand.
GCTAACGCGCCTAATGTGGAACGCTTTGCGTTCTAATGTGATTTACGCTCGCTTCGCATCGCGTGGAGGAATGGAGAATGACCTCTCCGTAAACAGTCCGTGGG
>JALVES010000444.1 GCA_027030635.1 Saprospiraceae bacterium
CGGAAGTGGAGTTGATTTACGATTTACAGGTCTATGACCGCTGGGGTTCTTTGCTGTACCGTCAGGATACGGGCAGCCCGCTTTGGGACGGCCGTGCAGGAGACGGGCAGTGGGTTGCTCCGGGCGTATATCTGTACGTTTTTTCGGTGAGGTATCTGAATGGCCGGACTGAGGTTTTTTCGGGAGATGTGGTGGTGTTTAGGTGAGGGGAGATGGTGAACTTGCATGAGTTGAAGAAAATTGTGGAAGCGGAATCGTAGGCTTGGGGGTAGGGTTGATGTGTTCTCTGAAGGTTTTTTGAGTAAAGGTAGAAATGTCGTCTTCATTTTATTAAATTGCGTTGAGATGAAAAAGTACATTGTTTTTGCTTTTGGCTTGTTTGTTTTTTTGAACTCTTGTCGGCCGGATGAGGAGCCGATTGTGACGCCCGATCCATATACTGGAGTGGCTGAGGCGAAGATCAACGGGGAAGAGTTTGAATTTTTGCCTGCTATGTCTCCAAGTCCTGGAAATGATTCGACTTTTAACCTTTTGCTCAATTATTTCATAGGAAATCAGGTTTTGAGGAAAAGGGTCTTTTTTAGGTATATTCGCCAAACTTTGTCTGTACAACCTCTTTTTGTGGCGACTTCTACAGATAAGGAAAACCTGCAATGTGGTTTTGGAACTTTTCTTTACGATGGGGATGTGTCAGGAAACTACTATCTCCTGAATCCGAATGACAGCATTGAGGATTTTTTCCGGTTTCTGAGTTTTGACGAGGCGAGTGGAGAGGTGAGCGGCGTTTTTCAGGCCTCTTTTGTGGTGAGCGAGAATGCAATCTTCGACCCGAATTCTCCGGATACGATCGTCATTACGGACGGATACTTTGAGACGAAAATATCCGATTAGCTCTATGGTACACCCAAGCCGAAGCGCTTTGGTTCTATGGTTTAAGCTGGCATTTATGAAGATATTTTTTAAGTCACTCTTTTGGCCATGGCTCTTCCTGCCGGCTGCTTTGAACGGCCAAAATCTGGTGCTCAATCCGGGTTTTAAGGAGTATGAGTATTGCCCGAACCTGGTGAATACTTATTTGGATTTGGGTATTGTAAATTGGGATGAGACGGTGTCTTCGGATTATTATAATACATGTAGCAATGTAGCTACCTTGTCGCCGCCATCAACTTCGGTTGGATTTCAGTACCCCAAGGAAGGAGAGGCTTATATTGGCATTATTGTATATAACGGTTTGAATACAAATCAGTTGAGTAGGGAATATATGCTTGGTCATTTGTCCTCTCCTTTGGAAAAGGATTCTTTTTATGAAGTTCATATAAGTGTGAATTTTGCTGAACATTCTTCGCATGCCTGCAACGGGATTCAGGTGCTTTTTTCAAAGGAATATCCTCCAATAAATGATCCTCCGGTAGGCTTGATTAATGCAAAGCCCCAATTGAGCGCTCCTGAAATTTTAGCAGACACCGCTGAGTGGACGGAACTGTGCTGGATTTATCAGGCAGAGGGAGGAGAGTCTTTTATTGCGCTTGGCAATTTTATGAAATCGCAATATATGGACATCATTCCCAATCCATGGGGAACCGGAATTAATAATTGGGCATATTATTTTTTAGATGATATTTCTGTGGAGAAAGTCCCATCTGCTGTTTTTGCGACAGCTTTGGGGGATGAGGTGCATTTGTGCGAGTCGGAGCTTCCGGATACTTTGGCTGCGGCGGGGGCGTA
>JALVES010000445.1 GCA_027030635.1 Saprospiraceae bacterium
TGCTTTGAAACCAAAGCAGAAATGCGCATGATGCGCCTGCTCGGAGCTGATACCGTAGGTATGTCCACCATCCCCGAAGCCATCGCCGCTGCTCACGCCGGCATCAAAACCCTCGGCATCGCCTGCGTAACGGACCTCTCCGTACCCGATAAACACGAAGGCGTAAGCCACGAAGAAGTCATGGCCGTGGCAGAGCGCATGAAACCGGACTTCATCCGGCTGGTCAAAAACATCGTGCGGGAGTTGTAGTAAATAAAGCGACATATTTCCATAATCCGCTTTTCATTTATATCATCTTCTCTATATTTGTGTCGTATTCCCGCAAACTGCATTCAAATTAGATAGAAACGAGTTGCCCAAAGCAGAGGGCTTTTGCCGTTGTCTTTCGAGCTTGAGCTTGATAGACAATGGTTGTTTTATTTTGTCATCACCAAAATCTGCCAATTCAAATGCGACACAAAACGCTACCCGTTCTGTTTTTCTTTTTCTTACTTTTAATATGCTTCAGAGGACAGGCACAACTGACTATTGAGCTCAGCTCAATTGAAAAAAAGGCAAGTTGGACAGCTCCAAACCGGCAGTTTAAGCAATGGGAAGTCATACAAATTGAAACGGAAAGTCTCCAAAACTACTTTCAAAAGCACGAAATTGCAAATATCGAAATAACACTGCCTAAAGGCCCGGAATGGTCTCTGGTCGCTGAAAAGACCCGCCTCACAGGGCCGACTTACACCCTGCAGGTGGCTTCAGAGAAAGGTACGGAAATCACACAGGGCAAGCCCTCCTGCATCACGCTCAAAGCCTATCCTCAACAATGGCAGGAAGATGCCGAGGCCCGAATAACATTGGACAAAAATTTCTTCTACGCTTATTTCAGAAAAGGGAAGGAGTATTACTACATAGAGCCGCTTTCATATTACCTGCCCTCTGCTCCCCCCAACGCCTATATATCTTACAAAGCCTCTGATGTCATTCCCGTAGAAGGGAAGATTTGCGGCGTGCAGGAAGCACACAAAAAAAAGAAAGCGATCATCTCAGATGACTTGTACAAAACCGGCAACTGCTACGAAGTAGAACTGGCCATCGCTTCCGACGGTTTGATGTTTCAGAAGTACGGCAGCGTAACAGCCGTGGAAAACCACAACATAGCCGTCATGAACAATGTAGCCGGCAACTGGGACGATGAATTCGCCGATGAAATTCAATTCATCATCGTAGAGCAATACGTCTCTACCAGCCCTGCTGCCGACCCCTGGACTTCCAGTACAGATGCCAATGCCCTGCTCAGCAGTTTCACTTCCTGGGGGCCTGCCGGCTTTACGCAAATCCACGACGCAGGCCAACTATGGACCGACCGCGATTTTGACGGCGCTACCATAGGCATTGCCTGGACAGGCGTTGTCTGCACGCCCTCCCGATATCACTGCCTGCAAGACTTCACCACCGATGCCGAGCTTCTTCGGGTATTGACCTCGCATGAACTGGGACACAATTTCGATGCCCTGCACGATCCTGCCGGCTCACCCTACATCATGGCACCTGCCGTCAGCGCTGCCACCCAGTGGTCTGATGCATCCATCTCGGCCATCAATGCTCACATTGCATCCAGAACCTGCCTCGCAAGCTGCCCTCCTGCTGCTCCGCCTGTAGCTGTCTTTACTCCCAACGTCAACCCCTCCTGCCCGGGCGGTATGGTTACCTTTTTTGACCACTCCCTG
>JALVES010000446.1 GCA_027030635.1 Saprospiraceae bacterium
TGCGGTTGGACAGCTTCACTTCGCTGACGGCGAGGCGTATGGAGAAGAGGGTGCCGTCCTTCTTTTTGCCGAGGGCCTCGCGGCCGATGCCGATGATTTTGGCTTCTCCCGTTTTTAAATAGCGCTCTATGTACTCATCGTGCTGTTCGCTATAAGGCTCGGGCATGAGCATGTTGATGCTCTTGCCCACCAGCTCCGGGGGCTCATACCCAAAGAGCCGTGCTCCGGCCGGATTGATCATATCAATAATGCCGCGCTCATCAATGGTGATGATGCCGTCTATGGCCGTATCAATAATGGCCTGGAGCTGCAAGGCAGCTTCGGCAAGACTCTCGTATATAAATTGGTCATCCATGTATCCTCGCGTCCCGTGAATGAGGGCTTATGCGACAAAAATAGGATTTTTTTTGATTCAATCGCTCAACGGCTTAACCTCCTGCTCTTTTTCCATGGGATAGATGAACAGTACCTTTTCGGTGTCCACAACGATATAGTCGTGCAGGTCGCGGAGAACGATTTGCTTGTCGGCGGGGGCTTTGATCAGGCAGCGGGAGGCGTTTTGTACGGTTAGCCGGCCTGAGATGAGCACATTTTCCTGCTCGTCTTTGGGCTGCAGCTCGTAGAGCGCGCGCCAGCTGCCAAGGTCCGACCAGCCGATGTCGGCGGGGAGGGTGTAAATGTTGGAGGCCTTTTCCATGATGGCATAATCCACGGAAATGGAAGGCGTTTGAGGGTATTGCTTTCGCAAAAAAGAACCCTCGGCTTCGGTGTTGTACACCTCCGCTCCGGCTTGCAACAGCTCGTAAATCTCGGGTGCATTTTGCCGAAAGGCATCTAAAACCACTCCGGCCTGCCAGAGGAAGATGCCTGCATTCCAGAGATAATCGCCCGAAGCGAGGAAAGTTTTTGCCTTTTCTTCATCGGGTTTTTCCTTGAAGGCGAGGACGGGATAAATTCCCTCTTCGACGGGTTTTGTCTGAGCGTAGTGGATGTAGCCATAGCCCGTGTGCGGACGATGGGGCTGTATGCCGAGGGTGAGTAAAGCGGGATGGGAGGCGGTGAAGCGCAGGCCCTGTTCGATTTTTTCGAGGAAGGCCTCTTCTTTCAGGATGAGCTGATCGGAAGGCGTTACGACGAAATTGGCTTCGGGATCGAGCGCATGGAGTTTAAAGGCGGCATAGGCGATGCAGGGAGCCGTATTGTTGTGACTGGGTTCGGCGAGGATTTGAGTTGCGGGCAGTTCGGGCAGTTGTTCCTGTACCAGGCTGCGGTAGCGCTCATTGGTGAGCACGTAAATTCGCTCCGGCGGCAGCAGTTTGCGAAAGCGATCACAAGTGAGTTGAAGCAGGGAGCGGCCTGTGCCGAGAATATCCAAAAACTGCTTGGGCCGCTGCTCTGTGCTGGCCGGCCAAAAACGGGAGCCCCTTCCCCCTGCCATGATGAGAACGTAGTCCATAAGCTATGCCATTGAATAAACCCCATCCTCTTCCCGAAGCACTTTGCGAACGACGAGGTCATCCAGGATATCCATCAGCCAAAGAGCCGGATCATCCTGTACGCCCGGATGGTCTTGCAAATGCTGAGCCAGTTCCTTTACGCTCACTTTAGACCAAAGCATAAAAATGTCTTTCACCGCTTCTTTGCGGCGCTCATATACCTCTGTGGGCATTTCTACCCCCGGGCTGCCATCGGGTCGCTGAGTCTGGATTGTCTGG
>JALVES010000447.1 GCA_027030635.1 Saprospiraceae bacterium
AGAGAGATCATTTCCGAAATTGAAAACCGCGAATTTGCAGAAATTCAAACCAATAAGCTGGAACGCATGATGCAATTCGCAGAAGCCGTAAGCTGCCGCCGACGCATCCTGCTCACCTACTTCAACGAAGACAAAGCCGAAAACTGCGGCCACTGCGACATCTGCAAAAACCCGCCCCGCCATGTTGACGGCACACTCATCGCACAAAAAGCCCTCTCCGCAGTCTATCGCCTCAAAGAAAGTGTTGGCCTCAACATGCTCATAGACGTACTCCGGGGCTCACAACGCAGAGACATCTTCCTAAATAACTATCACCTCATCAAAACCTACGGCAAAGGCAAAGACCTCTCCTTCGAACAATGGAAAAACTACCTCCGACAACTCATCAACCTCGGCTATCTCGAAATGGCCCCCGATGAAAAAATGGTGCTCAAACTCACCCCCGCCAGCAATCGCGTACTCTTCGAAAAAGAACAGGTGCAACTCGTGGACATGCAAACCGCCCGCGAACACCTCGCCCGCGAAAAAGCCGCCGCCAAAGCACGCCAAAAATCCCCGCGCCAGCGAGCCCGAAACCAGCTCTTCGAACACCTGCGCGAACTGCGCATGAAACTCGCACGCGAAAAAGGTGTGCCCCCCTACGTCATCTTCTCCGACGCCAGCCTCGAAGAAATGGCTGCCAAAGCCCCCACCTCCCTCGAAGCATTCGCAAACATCGCCGGCGTAGGTGAAATAAAACTCAAAACCTATGGCCCCGTCTTCGTCCAAGCCATTGAAGAGTTCATCGCCCAAACGGGATTCATCCCCTCCCCGCCAACAGCCGAACCCATAGTAGCACCCATGTCTGAACTCAAAAAACCCTCCGCAGAAATAACCCTCGAACTATACCAACAAGGTCTCAGCCTGCACGAAATCGCCGAAAAACGAGGACTCCAACCCACCACCATCTTCTCTCATTTCACCCAACTCATCCAAAACGGCGAACACATAGATACCTCCGACCTCATCTCCGAAGAAGAAACTCAAAAAATCATAGCCGCCCAGGAACAACTCCAGGCAAGCAAACTCAAAGAGCTGTTCGAACACTTCAATGAAAAAATACCCTATGGAAAACTGCGACTGGCATTGGCGCTTAAGGAGAGGAGGGAGGGTGTGGGATCGTAGGCCACACCTTTCTCAAAGTGTCACGTAACAATAATTCATTAAGTTTTGAGATGGCAACATGCCCGGAGTTCAGTGCATATCCAATACTCCTTTTATTTTTTATCAACTTAGGCTTCATTGCAAAGTGGCATAAAATAAATGACACCATCTGATAATTGAACCATCTTTAAAACCCGCGGAAACCCGCGTCATCCGCGTCATCTGTCAGGCTGAGTTTGCCGAAGCCCGCGTTCTATCAAGGCCTAAATAGCCAATAGAACGCGGGCTTCGGCAAGCTCAGTCTAAAGATTTTCGCGGGTGCGGCAGATTCTCGCGGATTTCGGCAGGCTCAATCTAAAAGTTTAAGCTGGTTCAACTTGATAGCTTGGTTCCTGATGGAGACAGGTAACCAAAAACTTAATGAACTATTGTATAAAACAAATGCCTTTTAGACAAACACTTACTTCAAATCCTCAAACATCTGCTTCAAAATAAACTTAATACGAAAAGCCTTCTTCTCAGCCCGTAGTATTATCATTTCAGAACTTCCAACCTGGTTACGAATATCCTCCAAAGCCTCCTTCATACTTTTTAGTTCTGATGCTTTAAACTCTTTGTTTTCGACAAACAACTTTCTCAATTGAGGTATATCCGAATACCCCCCACAAATAATGGCAGTAAAAAAAGCCTCCTGAAAACGTATCTTATCTCCTTCACGCCAATAAGCCAGCGCTGCCCTTAAGACATCTTCCGCATAGCTCCCTTTATTAAACAATGCGAAGTAAAAATTCTTATCTAAAGGACTTTCCGCAATATTAATAGGGACATTAGTTCTCACCTCTAACTCCCGATTACGAAAAGCAAGAAAATTATTAACTTGCCCGCAGAGTCTGTTTAACACCCGCAACAAAGCCTCATCCTTAACTCTTTTACCTATTTCCTCCACATCGCCTTTCAAATCTTTACTTACATGCCAATGCAGAGTTCCCTTGTCCTTATCATAATGCTGAACAAAGTACTTAGGGCTTTGCATCTTCTTAAATTTCCTCCAATTTGCCTTTTCAGACTCCCGCATAAAATAAACCCTCCCTGCTATCGGATCACCAAAATAGTTAAGTGAGAGATGAATGCCTCGCATGGCATATTGAAGGCCCAGGCCAGGAGTAAGTTCAGGCCTTTCGATGATGAGAATGCCCCCGAAATCACCTTCAGTCTTCTCTAAAACAGCTATAACACTCCACTCTTTTCCATGCTTCCGATTAACCCTCACCAAAGTGCCTCTGTAAAGCAGCTCAACCTTCTTCTTTTTGCCGGACGTCTTATTATCCTTGCGGGATTTAACGTAAACACCTCCCTGCTCATCTATCAAAATTGCGTAAGCCTTGACAGTATATTGGCGCCCGGGCCTGGTGCGCGTGCGATAGTAATAATACACTCCCGCCAAATCCTTCAAATCACTATGCAATGCTCCCCGCTCATAAACCGGCAAAACACCCGGCAAAAAAGCCAAGCCATTACCTGCTGAACGACTCTTGAAACCTGCCAAATGTCCTAGAATAACATCATGACGAACAATCTCCCTGCGCCATTCCGGCTCCTCTATCTTCGTCATGTCCGGCTCCAAAGAAAACAACTTGCCCTTCTTTCTATTCCACTCACCACGTTTGACCGGCACGGCAACAATTTCTCCCGAAAAGAGTTCCAAGCCTGAAGTCTTCCTCACCCATCCTGCATACAAACCCTGAAGACTACCGTCTTCCCGCTTCCGAAAAAACATATGAAAATAATTCGGCTTATCAACCGAAGACGGAGACTCGACTTTCATAGATAAAGCATCTTTCAACTCCGCTCGATAAACTCCCTTATACCTCAATCTTCCTCCCGCTCCCCAAATTTGCACCTCACCTGTCTTTTTCAGGCTCAAGGGATAACGCACCAGGTACTTCTCTATCTCTATCTTGATCTCCCCATTTTTTTGCCTGCTGTCATCACCAGGCTTTTCCCGCTTACCAAAAAAATAGAGATAAAAGTACTTTTCATCCTGTCCGTCAGCAAAAAACTTATCAAGTACCTCACTATGCTCTGACCACCATGCATGTAGTTCCTTCATACCATCTCTCAACTTTGTTAAATTCTCAAATGCACTTTCGGGCAAAACATCCGTTTGGTTCAAATAGGAAAGATGATCAAGCAACAGCAACTTATCGTATTCTTTCAAGCTACTCAAATCCTCTAAATCGCCATGTTCCAGCTGCTCCAACTCCTCAGGCTTCACACCCTTTAAACGCTCCAAGAGTACAGAGCCCTGAACATTTTTAAACTCTGTATCAATAAAGACAAAATTGGCGATCAAAAACTGAAAATGGGCAAAAGATTTTTCCTTCTTCTTGTTAATCAAAATAAACAAAGGCCTCCTCCCAGACTGAAGGGTGATTTTTAAAACATCTTCTGAAAACTTCTGTCCCTGCCTCAGCAACTCATACTCACCCCTGTAATCACTACCTGATGATGTTTTAGAAACCTTTACTTCCCCGCATTCATTCTTCTCTCCGGGCACTACAGAAAACTCCATCAAAGCATACTTCAAACGTTTATGCTTCTCCCCCCAAGACACATAGGACAATAGGTAATAGCGAATCTCTGCTTCCTGTTCCTCTTGAGGGCCATCCCAATATTCCTTCTGCTCGTTGAGCGCTTCTCCCTCTAAACCGGACTCCTCTAACAACCTCTCCCAATTCCACTCCTTCTCATCTCCCATCAACTCCCTTTTTTCATTTAACAACCTAAGATAACGCTCCACATATTCCCTGCTTATTTCTGCCCACAAACTTCCAGGTTTCCGCTTGGAGTAAGGTCTGTATGTCGCATAAGCATCATACAACTGCCTCCTGCTGTATTTCTCGTTATCACCTAAATCCTCCATCAGGTCCTCAAGCACCTTACCAAAAGCATTTTGCACATTCTTATGCTTAGCGACACCAAAGTAAGCAGTTCGATTCTTCACCTGCCAAATCTCACCAGAAGTACTGTTGTAGCTGCTTACTTCCCCGAGCTTTTTCGCCTTCAGGTAAGCTTCTACCAGTTTTTCCAATTGACACAACAGTTTCTCATAGACATTCTTGTGGAGTGCTAATGTTGCCATGTACTTGATTTTGTTTGCAGAACGCGTCCCCTGCAAAAATAGAAAAAATGACACAAAACAAGTGCAACTTACATGCTCTCCAAAAAGATCTGCAAATCGTGCCACGACAAAAGCCCAACAGCAACAAGCCACAACCCCCTGAAAATCAAGGGATTAAACCCATCTCCATATAGACGTCAATCTCTCCGGGCTTTTGCAAAACCCCTTGCACGTTTGCAGATATTTTGCAGATGCAAATCAAATGCAAAAAGCGTACAACCAAGGTACAAACTTTCTTCCTTCACAAGCTAAAATCAAAGAACAATATCGCCTAAAAAGGGTATCATTAGAAATTCATTTGGCATAAGCTTTTACCAAAAATCGATAGACATGAAGAGTCTAAAAGAACTCCTCCACCAACTCCTCACCCTGCTCAGCGCAGCATGCACTTTCGCTGCAAGCACTGTCCTGTTTGACCTCCAAAACAAAAAAAGAATGAACCCGATTAAACCTCATCAACACCGTCACACAAGAATCCGTCTCTTGGCCTATGCCATCACCATCGCATCGCTCATCCTGCTTGCGATCAAATCATGTGCCCCGAATGCCAAAGGCAAACCCCTCCAAGGCTGCATCTCGATGATCGTCGGCGACATCGCCATCATCGCCACGAAACAAGGCCAGGTGGAAGTTCCCCTGAAAAAGCTTCCGCCCCAAGCCAAAGTCAATGACACCGTCAACTTTGAAGCCTCGAAAGTAAATGGAAAGTGGAAGTGGGTGAAATTCAAGGAATTGGAACCGCTGCCCATTGAGGACTGGCCCGAAAGAAAAGCCCCCTCTTTATAGACAAAAAGTGTAACCATCCCAAACCGTAATCTTATGAATGCTTTCTTCGACTTCCTTCAAACCGAACCCTTCATTGCAGGGATCATCACAGGTATCTTTTTGCTGGTACTTTTGGCCTCGCCACGAGAGCAGGAAATCATCATCGTCAGGGAATCCTTCCTCGTATCCTTCCTGAGAAGCGTAGTCCTCGCTGTCATCTTCCTGTTCTTCCTCCTGGTCTTCGGCACAACCGAGCAACAGCTTCCTCAGGAAAAAAGCCCGCGAACTGAAGAGCCCCCAAAGCCCGAAAAATATGTCGTCGCATTGGAAGACATCAGCAAAGAAGAAGCACAAGAGTGCCAACGCTGGTTTGGCTCACGCTACCAGGTGAAATTCCTTGAGGAATACGAAACACTCCTCATCGGAGTATTCCCGACAGAGGACGATGCACGTCACTTTCTGCGAGAAAACTCTTTGCTCTATATGTACAATCCCACCCCCGTCCCAATCTGAAATCCCAAAAACCATCCGGCCGTAGCGGCTTTTCGTCGCTACGGCTCTTTTTCCTCTCCAATACAACTCCCCTCCGAATACTCCCACAACCTCCTCGCCATCTCTGCATCCCGCGCCTGGGGGACGAGATTGCGCTTGCGCTGCTTGTCGTCGTAGTAGCCGCCGCTTTGGCCCTTGATTTCCGGAGCTGTGGCGAGAAAGAGCGAAGTGCGGGCGCCGCGCTCCGGCGGAATTAAGAACGGGGTCAAAAGACGCCAGCCCAAAGTCGTGTACCAATTGCTGTGTTTGGTAGCTATGGGCGTGCGCACGCCGCCCGGATGCAGGCAGTTGGCCGTAATGCCCGGAAAGCGGCGGGCGTGCTCTACGGTGAAGAGCACATTGGCCAGCTTCGATTGCCGGTAAGCCTGAAAACCTTTGTAAACGCCTTTTTCCGCCCGAAAGCTATCGAAATCTATCTGCCCCTGAATGTGCGCCACCGAAGAAACCACCACGAGGCGCGGGTCCGCCGACTGCGCCAGGCGCTCGCGCAGCAAGTGCGTGAGCAAAAAATGACCAAAGTGATTGACACCTATCTGCATCTCAAAACCATCCTCGGTTTTCTGAAAATCCGAAGTGTAAATGCCGGCATTGTTGATGAGTACATCCAGACCTTCCTGCTGCTCCAAAAAGGATTTGGCGAAAGCCCTGACAGAACGAAAAGAAGCCAAATCCAAGGTCATGGGAATGAGCTCTCCGGAGCCCGTAAGCCGTTGCAACTCCTTCGCAGCCCGCTCATTTTTTTCGGGATTGCGCGAAGCCATGACTACCCTCCATCCCTGCTCCGCCAATGCCTTCGCCGTGGCAAAACCTATGCCCGAACTCGCACCCGTAACAATCGCCGTCTTCATAATCAAATTTTTCGTTGTGCCCGCAAAATGAGCAAAATGATGGACAACACCAATATCCCGGCAGCGCCGCCAATGCGCAGCCAACGCTCCCGCTCGGCCCGCAAAGAACTCTCTACAAAATAAGCATTGGCCTTATTCGGGGAGCCTTCGCCCTCGCGCATCTCCCAGTTTTCCGGATCGCCGTTGTCTAAAGTCGGCAGCAGCAAATCCAATGAAAAAACCGTGTCGGTAGGAGGCAATTCGTAATCCACCACATCCACCAAAGCGCCATCGGGAGCGTAAAGCGCTATGTGCTCGCGACGTTTGTTCAGACCAAACTCAAAATCGCCCGTAAAATTATAAGACTCCGGAAAAGTCTCTTTAAACCTGCCGGCATCCTGACACAACACGAGATACTCCCGCCCGCCAATACTCGCTTCGGGAATCTCAAAAGTGTGCTTGCTGTCCTCCAACAGCCACCCCTCCAACTTCACGGTTTTGTCAGAGCGATTAAACAACTCAATCCAATCTCCTGAGCTTTTATTGTTGCAACTGATTTCGTTGACAATCAACACATCCTGCAAAGGGTGCCGGTAGGGTTGAAAAACAGCCCTTACTTTCGTAATGGACTCTTCA
>JALVES010000448.1 GCA_027030635.1 Saprospiraceae bacterium
CCGGGTGGTCGCCGTAGTCGAAGCCCACCACCTGAATCACGTAGTCTTCCACCTCGCCGCTTTGTGCCTGACCCGTGGGGCTCATCGCTACGGGATCGCTCTCATCCATCAGACGCAGGCGAAGGCCTATGTCCTGACCCACCACGGCTGTGGCTGGTACGGCGATGTTCAGGCTCGCCGTAGTCGCATTCGGAGGTACGCTCGTGAAGAACATCTCTCCCGCATCCGTAAAGTCGCCGTCCTTGTTGAAGTCCACATAAGCCACCAGCTTTGCTGTAAAGGTCTCCATGTTCATTACGGGGATATCCAGCGTCGTCGTTTGCGTCAGAATGAACAGCGGAAGGTTGTCGTAATCCAGACCGTCCTCGTCATTCGGTGCTCCCGGCAGGGGGCCGTTGTTGTCGTCTCCGTCGGCCGTCTTGCCCGCATCCGCGGAGCTTTGGCCATCTGCTTCGGGGTCTGCAAAGTCCCCTATCTTTAGCGTTACCTCATCCGCGGCATTCGTCAGAATCTTGTGCGAGGGGCCGTTGTCTGAGGCTGTCGTATGGTAATCTGCGGGCGTCGTCGGCGCATTCGGATCACCTGTGGTGCCCGCCATTTGGTCGTTCAGATCGCCCCAGTCGTAGCCTTCTACTACGATAGTTCCATAATCTTCCACTTCTCCATCAGGAGCAGGTCCTGTGGGACTCATGGCTGCGGCCATGTCCGTACTCAGGCGTACACGCACGCCTATATTGCGATTCAGTACTGACGTCAGTGGAGGCGTTACAGTTATGCTGGCTGACACATCCCCATTCGCTACCGTGGTTGAGTACATCTCGGCTGCATCAAATTGGCCATTGCCGTTCCAGTCTATAAATAGCGCCAGTTTTGCATCACCGCCCGTCATATTCATCAGCGTGAAATCCACATTGATAGTATGACCTGCAACGAAAAGCGGAATGACAGCGCCGTCTTCATCGTCGCCACTGCAATTTGCAGGCTCGTGATAAGCGCTGGGCGTCGTATCATCGCCATCGGCATTGAGTGAGGGGGCTCCATCGGTCTCGGCGTCCACACAGCCACCCAACTTTAAGCCCGGCTGAATCACGTGATTGGGGCCATTGCTACCGGCTGTTGTGCCATAGGTATTTAACAAGTCGCCCCAGTCAACGGCGTAGTAGCCCGCATCTAAGGTCGGTATCGTATCCCCCGAAGCCAGCGTCTCCGTCTGCGTCATGCCGCCCATGGCGGGGTCCGCATCCGAGTCTTCATCATCCGGCACGCCCGAAGCATTCGCTATCGTCGGGTTCATATCGGCAGGTGTGGTGAAGGTTACCTTGTAATCCCCGGGCCACAGGTCGCCGAACATGTACATGCCCGTGGCATCCGTAGTCGTATTCAGGTTTACCGCATTGCCCTGACCATCCGTGCCGCTCAGCGCCACCGACACATTTTCTATGCCCGGCTCGCCCGCATCCTGCTGTCCGTCCGTGTCGTAGTCTTCCCAAACGTAATCGCCTATCTTGCCCAATATCAGATAGCCCGCATCCACCGTCGGGATGGTATCTCCCGAGTTCAGCACATACGTACCCGTCATGCCCGTGGTCTCATCCGCATCCGAGTCCGTATCATCGCCCGAGGCGTCGGGGTCATCCTGTACCGTGGGCGTCATGCCCGCAGGGGTGCTGAAGGTTACTTTGTAATCCGCTGCAGGCCACAAATCGCCGAACA